>JBJOHY010000001.1:0-5066 GCA_046047475.1 Actinomycetota bacterium
AGATACCAACTAGATAATGGTGCGAATGGTGCAGTTCCAATCAAGAATGTAGTAGGTCGAGTGTTTGCCATTATTTGGCCAGTAGATCGAATCTCACGAGTGACAAATCCAGATCTATATCGCGAGTTAGACCCTAAATAGTTATGAGCGCTGACCAGTTTCACTATGAAATGAAGTTGCGCGCTGCTGGCTTTACCGCAATTGCTGGGGTGGATGAAGCTGGGCGAGGTGCGCTAGCTGGACCTCTCGTGGTTGCCGCTGTTGTGCTCGATGAACAAAAACAGATACCAGGACTAAACGACTCCAAATTGATCTCGGCTAAAAAGCGTGATGAATTACGGAAACAGATCGACGAGCAGGCAGTAGCCATCTCAATCGTTGAGGTATCGGCAAATGAGATTGATCAGATAGGCATTGCTCAAGCAGATATTCAGGGAATGCGACGCGCGTTAGCTCGGCTCGCAACAAAGCCGGATTTTGTTATCACTGATGGCTTTGCTGTAGATGGCATTGATCGGCCGTCATTAGCAATGAAGAAAGGTGATCGCCTCTGCGCCTCAGTTGCCGCCGCCAGCATTGTGGCAAAGACTCATCGAGACAACCTGTTGCGCGAACTAGATCTGGACTATCCCAATTATGGGTTAGCGATACATAAAGGATATGGCACTTCCCAACACTTGGCGGCTTTGCGAGAATATGGCAATTCGTCGATTCATCGAACTAGTTTTATCTGGGATAAGTCAACCGGATTGGAGGCAAGTTGAGTTCCGAAGACTTAGAACGATATGAAGCTGAAGTCGAACTTGGGCTTTATCGCGAGTATCGCGATGTTGCTACCTTATTCAAGTATGTGGTTGAAACCGATAGACGATTCTATTTGTGCAATGAGGTTGATGTTCAGGTTCGAAGTGAAGTAGGCGGTGAAGTCTTTTTTGAGGTAAAGATCTCTGATGCTTGGGTGTGGGACATGTATCGACCCGCTAGATTTGTTAAAAACGTTAAAGTCCTCACCTTTAAAGATGTAAATATTGAGGAAATTGCGCAGCCAGAGCTGCAAATCCCCAACGAAAAGTAATTAACACTCTTGGTTTAATCTGACCTATTCTCAGCTTAATCCGTTCAAATGAATAGGTGAGATCGGAACGAGAATTATTAGTTGAGTTTTGCTCGTCATATGTAATTACCCAAGCAATTGCATCGAAAGTTTTGGAACATGGCATTGTGAAGGTAATAACAAATTCTCGGTTAATGTCTCAGTTCGTACCGTTACCAGTCTCGGTTATCAATTCGCACGCCCCGGTAATTACCTATTTAGATAACGAATATCCGAGATGCCTGTTTGATCTGGCTGAAGAGCTGCCGCTGGTTCTTTGGTATCAGTCCAATCAGCTCAAGTTGAATGTGCCAAGATTTCGCGCCTCAGTTATTGGCAGTAATCACCCTTCGTTAACTGATGTAAAATTGCTCGGAAATTTGTTGGCGCAGACGCACCTGGATTTTCTACCGATTACTGACGCATCAGTGGGTGTTGGTGAGTTATTGCTGAAACTCTCGATCGCAAATCAATTTCCAGCGGCAATTGTCGCTGCATCTGGCATCAGCAAATATTCCTTACCGTTGAATTGGCGGCAGCGACGTAAGTTTTTGGGCCAAGGATTGATACTGTCCGAGACGCCGCCACATCTAGCACTGAATCGAAATAGATTGTTGCGACGAAATCGAATAATTGCTGCCATGAGTGATGCGGTGATAGCAATCAGGCCAGCTAAGAATTCTGGCGCAAGCAGCATTCTGCATTGGGCGGAGCAGTTGGGCAGAGAGATACATTTGATTTAACCAGTTTCGGCGCGTGACTTGACCTTTTGGTTGAATTTGAACACGCTTAGCAAATGAGTAGTAATCAAAATCGGTCTTTGACTAAATTCAAGGCTGATTTTGAGCATTATCTAAAAGTTGAGCGGGGATTAAGTCAACATACCGTTCGCTCCTATATATCTGACATTTCCGACTTAATTGATTACCTTCAGCGCGAAGGAGATCTTGCTATTGACGATCTCACCATTCACGATCTTCGCGGTTGGCTAGCAGCAAATCACGATCGCAAGTTGGCTCCAGCGACTATGGCTAGACGTGCGGCCGCAGTCCGTACTTTCACGCAATGGGCACACTTAACCAAAGGCTTGAAAACTGATTTTGGTGCGCAGTTAGTATCGCCAAAAGTGGCAAAGATGCTGCCAAATATCATTAGAGCTGAGCAAGCTGTTGAGTTATTAAATGTTTTAAAACTGCATGCCGATGATCCGGAATCAATTCGAGACAGTGCAATATTAGAAGTGTTATATGCAACCGGAATTCGAGTCGCTGAGTTAGTTGGAATGGATATCGATGACCTTGATTTACATCGAAATGTGATTTCGGTAATCGGTAAGGGAAACAAGCAGCGAATTGTTCCGTTGGGGATTCCGGCAGTTAAGGCACTGAATCTTTACCTTACCGATGCAAGACCAAAGTTGATTACGAAAGATTCCAATGCAGCGCTATTTTTGGGGGTTAGAGGTAAGCGAATAGATCAACGAGTAGTTCGTACAATGGTGCAACAAGTGTTGGAAGCAAATGGCCTAACAGATATTGGACCGCATGGTTTTCGGCATTCTGCTGCGACTCACTTAATTGAAGGCGGCGCAGATATTCGATCGGTTCAGGAGTTATTGGGCCACGCATCATTGGTTACCACACAGCGCTACACACATGTTGCCAGCGAGCGGTTAAAAGCAGTTTATAACCAAGCTCACCCTAGGGCTTAGTTGGCAAAAGTCTTGGCAGTCCCAATAGGTAAGGGAGTGGGTCTAGATACGCTCGGGGTGTTATCCGTCTTACGCCAACGTGTAAACATCGTTGATCGCAGTGACCGCCGGTCGCAATCCAACCGATTACTTCGCCGCGTTTTACGCTTGCACCATTTCCAATAAAACTCTGCACTGGTTCAAAACTCATCAAGATAGTTGCCGTGGCAATAGTGATTACCGGTCGATCAACTACATAACCAGAAAAATGTACACGCCCCGAGATGGGTGAATAAACCAATTCGTCTGGGTATGCCGCGAGATCTATCCCTCGATGCCCGCTGCTGTAACTTGATTTCGGCGGTTCGTAGTCACGAATAATGGTGCCGTCGCCCGCCGGTGGATTGGCAATTACGCCCAAGCCAAAAAGAGAGACCAAGAGCGGGAAACTCAGGAGACCTTTCATTTGCTGATTCTGCTAGCGGGCCGATGCGGATTTGTGAGGAATTTTGAGTCCGTGCATGAGGCGCCCTTGGGGGTCGTACACTTCTCCTCCGCACCAGCTTGCTGGTGACTTCGCACAATTAGCTTGGTAAACACCAGTTGATTCGCCGGTCGAGGTAACTCGAACGAAGCAACTGCTAATTGTCAGGGCAGAAACCAGATTGGTAACTGCGTCAACCGGACCGCACGTTAAATCGTGCCAGAAAGGGCTGCCGAAATGGCCGTCGTAACAATGCGTCAACTACTCGACGCTGGTGTTCACTTTGGACATCAGACTCGTCGTTGGAATCCAAAAATGAAGCGCTTTATTATTACTGAGCGCAATGGCATCTATATCATCGATTTACAGCAGTCACTTGCCTACATTGATCGCGCTTATGAACAAGTAAAAGAAACTGTTGCCAAAGGTGGCACAGTGCTTTTTGTTGGCACTAAGCGTCAAGCACAAGAAGCAATTCAAGAGCAGGCTAAACGTGTGGGCATGCCATACGTCACAGAGCGCTGGTTAGGTGGAATGTTGACTAATTTCAACACCGTGACCAAGCGAGTGCAACGCTTGAAAGAACTTGAGCAAATAAATTTTGATGCCGTAGCCGGCAGCGGTCGCACCAAGAAGGAACTCTTGATGATGCGACGAGAAAAAGAAAAACTTGAGCGTATGCTCTCTGGTGTTCGCGATATGCAAAAAGTTCCTAGCTTGATTTGGGTAGTAGACACAAACAAAGAACACATTGCAGTAACCGAAGCTCGCAAACTAAACATTCCAGTTGTTGGTATCTTGGATAGTAATTGCGATCCAGAGCATGTGGACTTTGCTATCCCAGGTAATGACGATGCAATTAGATCCATTCAGGTGCTGACCAAGATTATTGGTGATGCAGTAGCTGAGGGACTTATTGCACGCTCCCAGCGCAAGTCGCCAGAAGCATCTGAGCCAGCAGCAGAGCCGTTAGCTGAGTGGGAACAGGAATTGCTAGCAGGTGCTGCTACCGAAACAACCGAAGACAATAAGTAATTAATTCGATCGAAAAGGACTAAACAAGTGAGTTATAGCGCTGCAGACGTTAAGCGTCTTCGTGAAGTTACTGGTGCTGGCATGTTGGATTGCAAGAAAGCACTTGATGAAGTTGGTGGCGATTTTGATAAGGCTGTTGAAGCATTGCGAATCAAAGGCGCAAAGGATGTCGGCAAGCGTGAAGGTCGAGATGCTTCAAACGGACTAGTTGCGGCAATCGTTGAACCAACTTCAGCGGTCTTAGTTGAACTTAATTGTGAAACTGATTTCGTCGCAAAAACCGAGGGCTTTCAAGCATTAGCCGATGCCATCGTCGCTGCGGTAAAGGCAACTGCTCCGGCTGATTTAGATCAACTTCATGCAGCCAAGATGGCAGATGGAAAAACAATTAAGGACGCCTTGACTGAAGCTAATGCATCAATGGGTGAGAAGATTGAGGTTAGACGCTTTGCCGTGTTTAACGGAAATCCAGTTGATTCATACATGCACAAGTCTGACCCAGCCCTGCCACCTACTGTTGGGGTAATTGTTGAAACAACTTCAGTCAATGCTCAGGTAACCAAAGATCTAGCTCAGCACATTGCCGCGATGGCACCGAGATACCTGACTCGTGATGAAGTGCCAGCAGATGTGGTTGAGGCGGAGCGACGAATTGCAGCAGAAACTGCAAAAGAAGAAGGAAAGCCAGAAGCTGCGCTGCCAAAGATAATTGAAGGACGAGTGAATGGCTTCTTCAAGGATTTCGTTCTACTAGAGCAGGCATT
>JBJOHY010000002.1:0-2800 GCA_046047475.1 Actinomycetota bacterium
CATGGGTCCGGCGCGTCGCTTACTGTTGCATGCTACTGGGTTAGCAGTGTCGCCATACAGTGACATAAAGCCCGTTGGCAGCGGTGAGATCAAACTCGATCTGGAATTACCAACTGATCGTGCAGCTAATGATGCACAATTACCAACTAAGTTATGGCATAAGAGCCCAGGTACTGGTGGACGGTGATTGATGAGCAGATCGCAACTTAATCGCAGCAAAATTACTGACCTGGGAACTGATGACACTAATTGTGAAATATTGCATCTGGATATGGATGCGTTTTATGCCTCAGTAGAAGTAAAGCGAAATCCAGCGCTCGCTGGCAAACCGGTAATTGTTGGTGGCGCAGCGGGCCGCGGGGTAGTGGTGGCGGCAACTTATGAAGCAAGAGCATATGGAATTCATGCGGCAATGCCTATGTCTCGGGCACTTAGATTGTGTCCAAATGCAGTTGTGGTTGCGGCCGATCATGCTGAATATGCTGAAGTTTCTGCCCAGCTTTATCAAATTCTGCTTTCAGTAACACCCTTAGTTGAAACCATCGCGTTAGATGAAGCGTTTTTAGATATTGCTGGGGCGGTTAAATTACTTGGCCGACCAGTACAGATTGCAACACACCTTAGAGCCAAGATTAAGTCGGAGTTAGGGCTTACTGCTTCGGTGGGAATTGCTGGCAACAAGTTTCTGGCCAAACTTGCCTCTACTTATGCTAAGCCGGATGGCTTATTGCTAATTCCAGATGATAAAAAGCTTGAGTTTCTACATCCGCTACCAGTGGGAGCATTGTGGGGGGTTGGCGAAAAGACTGAAACCAAGTTAAAAGATTTAGGACTGCATCAAGTGGGAGATGTGGCCAAATTGCCGATCGATACCTTAGCCAGAATCGTAGGCCAGGCTGCAGCTGAACACCTAGCGGAGCTATGTCAAGGTATTGATGATCGTGAAGTTGTGGTTAGTGAACCGGAAAAGTCAATTGGAAATGAAACAACTTTTGGGGAGGATTTGTTTGAACCCACTGAAGTTGAAGCACAACTACTGCGATTAGCTGATCAGGTAGCAGCAAGGCTACGTGAACGTAAGCTATCGGCAAGAACGCTTAGTCTCAAAGTGAGATTTCACGACTTTACCACGATTACTAGATCAAAAACTCTTCCCAATTACACGCATAGCACTCAGGAAATCAACCAAGTAGTGCGTCAGTTATATCGAAACTTAAATCTACAGCGAGTCCGAATCCGATTACTGGGAGTGCGGGCTGAAGGATTGCAGCCCACGGCGGCAGCGAGCTTTCAACCAACGTTGGATCAGCCGGCAATTGGCTGGGAGGAGGCTGAAGTTGCTGTTGATCAAGCCCGCGCGAAATATGGCACCGCAGCAGTTAAGCCTGCGCGACTGCTAACTGACTCAGCCGCAGACGAATAGGGGTCGGCTTGCTAGTTAAGCCAGAGCGCGTATTCTTACGATATTAGAGGAGGTCAGATGCCACTATCGGAGAACGAACAACGCTTGTTGGAGCAGTTAGAAAAAGCGTTGGCTGCGGAAGATCCTAAATTTGCTTCGGCGTTAAGCGGTCGAACCAAAATTGCTGGCGGTCGATTCTTCTCGTTAGCAATTGTGCTATTGCTCGCCGGAATTGCAATGATTGTGGCAGCAGTCGCGTTGCCGTTAATGCCAATTGGGGTAGTTGGATTCGTATCCGTTCTTGTTGGCGTTTTGCTGATTACCGCACCAAAGCCTGGACAGCCAGCGACCGGTGGAAAATCCAGCAAAACAACAAAGCCGGATTTAATGAAGCGTTTTGAGCAGCGGTGGGATAACCGTAATCAGGGCGAAACTAATTAATTCTTAATCAACTGCTGGTACAAATTTCATTGAGATTGAATTAACGCAGAATCTGCGATCGGTTGGTGTGCCATAACCTTCGCCATCGAATACATGCCCTAGGTGTGAGTCGCAGTTGGCGCATCTAATCTCAATTCGCTTTCGACCATGGCTTAAGTCCACTAACTCTCTAACCGCACCAGGAGCGGCCGCGTCAAAAAATGATGGCCATCCACAGCCCGAATGAAATTTGGTCGCCGCAGTGAAGATCAAGGCATCGCAGGCAGCACACAAGTAATCGCCAGCCTTCTCGTTGTCAGTCAATAACCCTTGAAATGCAGGCTCGGTTTCGCCAAGTCGCAGCACCGCATAGGCTTTTTGACCAAGTAGTTGGCGTAATTTTTCTTCATCGAATCCCAATGGATTTTCAATCGGTTGTGCACCGTCTGGGATCATCATCTCGCATCCTCTCGAAGCCAGCTTTGAAACTTTAGTCCTGCCAAATTTACTTGGGCGCGAAGACTAAGTCCAAATTTTGCTCGATGCATAATTTCACCGGTGCCAGGTCTATCAACCACGGTAATTATTGCTTCGTCCAACAGCCCAGCGGCAATAAATTGCTTGATCAACATCACTCCACCCTCAATCAAGATTCGCGAGTAACCAGATGCTTTGGCTAACTCAAGCAATGCAGCCGGAGTGATTTCTGGTAGCACAATGGTTGGAATTACTGGATCTAACTGGGTGCTAATTAGTGAAGTATTAACCGAGCTGGCCGCTCTAGGCGGTTTGCTAAATTCTCTGGTGTTGCTCACGATCCAATAATTTGTAGTTGGTGCTGGAGGATCTTCAGCCCGAATAGTTTGGGCACCAACAATGACCAAATCTGCACTATTTCGCAGCGCAATCAAATGGTCACGATCTAATCGATTAGTAAGTGAGTTGCTATCACCGCTAACTCCAGCCAATTGACCCGAT
>JBJOHY010000003.1:0-7692 GCA_046047475.1 Actinomycetota bacterium
TCTAGTTGGTATCTGCTGTCCCTGGAGTTCGGCCGATTGTCTCCTAGAACATAGACATAGCCTGGCGGCACCGTGATATCAAACGAGACGTCATTGGTTGGCTGTTGGGTATGCGGTTCATCTATCGCAATTCCATTAACAACGATTTTTTCGTTTTCGCAGCACACTACACGATCGCCAGCAACACCAATTACTCGCTTGACCAAATGTTCGCCCATGTTGGCTGGCAGAAATCCAACGAAAGTTAGGAAGCGTTCTACCTGACCGCGAATTCCAGGCTTTGGTTCAACTTCGCCTAGCCAGCCACCGGGATCAACAAACACAACCACATCGCCTCGTCGAACATCATCAATTCGGGTCGCGACTTTTGAGACCATGATTTTGTCATCGGTCATCAAGGTGGTTTCCATTGACGCACTCGGTATGTAGAACGCCTGGACAAGCAAAATGCGAATCAATGATGACAGCACCAAAGCAGTAACAACAACGATTGCTACTTCTTTGGATCCGGCTAATAACTTACGACGAAGTTTTGCGCCGTCGATAAAGCGCAACGGTTAGGCCTGCTCTGATTCCTCAGGTGCTGATTCAGCAACTGGCTCGGCAGCAGCTTCGGCAGCAGCAGCTTCCTCTGCAGCTTTGGCAGCAGCAGCTTCCTCTGCAGCTTTGGCAGCAGCAGCTTCGGCAGCAGCCGCTTCTTCGGCAGCTTTTGCGGCAGCAGCTTCAGCTGCAGCAGCTTCAGCGGCTTTTTGAGCTTCAACTTGCGCCTCGTAATCACGCTCAGCTTGCATGGCCTGCATGATTGCTAAATCAGAGTTTCGTTCTTCACGTCGCTCTTTAATCTTTGATCGCTTACCAGTTACCTCGCGAAGGTAATACAACTTAGCTCGACGAACATCGCCGCGAGAGACAACTTCTAGTTTCTCAACAATTGGGCTGTGGACTGGGAAAACGCGCTCAACACCTACGCCGAAGCTAATCTTTCGAACGGTGTAAGTCTCGGTTGCACCACTTCCCTTACGGCCAGTTACCACACCTTGGAAAACCTGAACACGCGATCGGTTTCCTTCGATAACTTTTACGTGGACTTTTACCGTATCGCCAGCACGAAATGGTGGAATATCTTTACGCAGCGAAGCTGCATTTAATGAGTCAAGAGTATGCATCGGGTCTCCCCACACGAAGTGCCGCAGGTCACTCGCGCAGATGCGTCGGGTGGTTTTGGTTGCGCTATTTCGACTAACTCCCCTGCGGCGGGGTAAGTCCTAGCGCGAAGCCGAATTCTGCCACAGCCCCATAACCGGCTATTCACCGGTAAGGTCAGGCCGCCGTTCGCCTGTAAGTTTTCGAGCCTGCTCTAGTCGCCACTTTGCTATTTCAGCGTGATTTCCACTCAATAACACCTCGGGTACAGCAAGGTCACGCCAAACGCTTGGCTTGGTGTACCCCGGAGCCTCCAGAAGTCGACCTTCTGGCGTCTGCGAAAAAGAGTCATCAACTGCTGATTGGGCATTGCCTAGAACGCCTGGAATGAGTCGAGCGATTGCCTCAATCATGACTAGCGCGGCGACTTCGCCGCCAGCAAGTACATAATCACCTATCGATAACTCCAATACTTGATGAGTCTTTCGATAGTGAGCCGAGACTCGAGCGTCGATCCCTTCATATCTCCCACATCCGAATACCAGATGAGATTTCGTAGCAAGCGTTTCAGCTAATGATTGATTAAATACTTCGCCGCTTGGAGTTGGCAGGATCAAGACAGATTCAGGTCCAAGTATTCGATCAAGTGTTTTGCCCCATGGCTCAGCCAGCATGATCATGCCGGGACCGCCACCATATGGTGAATCATCTACCGTTTTATGAATATCAGTTGTTGCATCGCGCAGATCATGAATTCCAACTTGAATAAGATTTTGTTCAATAGCCTTACCAACCAGAGAAAGCTTCAATGGTGCCAAATACTGTGGAAAGATAGTTACCACATCAATCTTCATCTGCCACCTCCAATAAGCCGATTGGTGGATCAATGGTGATTACTCCCGAAGTTAAATCGACTTTAGGAACAATTTGATCCACAAATGGAATCAGGATTTCCTTGCCAAACGAGTCAATAGCCAATAGGTCTTGTGCTGGCAGATGCATAATTGAGGTGACTTTTCCAATAACTTCACCTGATTGTTTTGCCACAAGTAAACCAATTAATTGTCGATCAAAGAATTTGCCCTCAACTGGCGGCAGTTCGGTTGCGTCCACTTCAGCAAAAAGGTATTCGCCTACTAATTGTTCAGCCGCAGTGCGATCAAGTATTTCATCAAAATGCAGCAGCAACTTGCCACTGTGATCCGCCATCCGCGTTACCGTGAGTAGATTGCCTGATGAAAGTTGCAGCTTGGATCCAACAGCAAATCGAATCTCGGGAAAATCGGTTAGCGACTCAATAATGAAATCGCCTTTGATTCCATGCGGTTTGGTTAGCCGACCAACTTCGACTAACAAAACTTAGTTTCCGTTGACGTCAAGAAAATCTATACGAACTTTGCGGCCGCCGTTTAATGCATGAACCACGGTTCGGATAGAAGTTGCTGTTCGGCCGTTTCGACCAATTACTCGACCAAAGTCATCTGGATGAACCGAAACCTCAAATGCTTTTCCAAATTTTGTGGTTCGCTCAACTACGGCAACATCGTCCGGATGATCGACGATGCCTTTAACCAAATGACTTAATGCTTCATCAATCATGATTCATCAGTAGTTTCAGCGGCATCAACTTCCGCTGGTGCATCCGCTGCTTCAGCAACTGGCTCTTCAACACTTTCGGTTGCAGCTGGTTCAGCTGGAGCTTCAACTGCTGGCTCAGGTGCTTCTTCAACTTTAGGTGCAGTTAATTTTGCTTTTGCGGCATCCTTGTCCGCATCAAGAGTTGCACGCGCTGATTCAGAATCTGCGACTGCAGCAGCATATGCGGCTTTCTTGTCTGGCTTAGGTGCGGCAATCTTTAAGCTACCTTCTGCGCCTGGCAGACCTTTGAATTTCTGCCAATCACCAGTTACCTTAAGTAGCGCAACTACTGGCTCAGTAGGTTGAGCACCAACACCTAACCAATACTGAACGCGATCTGACTTAACCTCAATGCGTGATGGCTCTTCTTTCGGATAGTAGAACCCAACCTCTTCAATTGAACGACCATTGCGAGCACTTCGGGAATCAGCAATAACAATTCGATATTGCGGTAAATGCACTTTGCCGGTGCGCTTTAACTTGATCTTTACAGCCACTTGTTTCCTTTTGTTTGATGTGGATGGGTCATGCAAGCGAGTGTGGGGCTCTCACAACACAACCACGGGGTGCTATTTGCTTGAAGAGAGGGTCGAGCAACTAGCCGGCGAATTCTAACCAGTGCTGAATTTCCCGCCGTACTAGCCCTGCTGGGCTCGCTTAGCCGGATTACCGCTTCGCCTAGCCCCCTTACTGGGTTTGGCTTTCTTAGCTTGCGGCCGAGATGCGCCCGGAATAGGTCCGATCCCGGGAATGCTGCCTCGTTTAAGCATCTTTTGTGCCTCAGCGAAGCGCTTAACTAACGTATTTATCTCCACAACAGAAGTACCTGAGCCAGCAGCAATTCGAGCTCGTCTAGAACCATTTAGTATCTCAGGATTGGCTCGCTCGCCTGGCGTCATAGATTGGATAATCGCTTCAGTTCGCTTCAATTGTTTGTCATCTAAGTCATCCAACTGGCCTTTTAATTTGCCGGCACCTGGCAGCATGCCGAGCATGCTGGAAAGATTCCCCATTTTTTTAACAGCTTGTAGTTGCTCTAAAAAGTCTTCCAACGTAAAGCTATCGCCAGACTTGAGAGATTGCGCCATCTTGGTGCTCTCTTCAGCAGACAACGCGCGCTCGGCTTGCTCAATTAACGTGAGAACATCGCCTTGATCCAAAATCCTCGATGCCATTCGATCTGGATGGAAATAGTCAAAATCAGTTAATTTTTCACCGTTCGATGAAAACATAATTGGTTTACCAGTCGTTGAAACCAATGACAGGGCAGCACCACCACGGGCATCACCATCTAACTTGGTCAATACGATCGAATCAAAGCCAATTGATTCATCAAATGCCGTTGCAGTGGCAATGGCATCTTGTCCGATCATCGCGTCAACTACTAATAAAGTCTCATTTGGCTCTACGGCTTTCTTAATTAACGCCGCTTGTGCGATCAACTCAGCGTCAATCGCCAATCGGCCAGCAGTGTCAATAATTACGACATCGTTTCTACCGGCGGCGTGTTTTAGCGCGGCTTGAGCAACTGCAACTGGATCGCCAACTCCATTACCCGGTTCTGGCGCAAAAACCGATACCTCGGCAGATGCGCCGACTACTTTTAGTTGGTCAACGGCATTTGGTCGCTGCAAATCTGCCGCAACTAGCAGCGGAGTTCGTTGTTGAGATTTTGCCCAAAGCGCCAATTTTCCCGCAAGCGTAGTTTTTCCAGCCCCTTGAAGCCCTAGCAACATAATTACGGTTGGCTTACCGGTCGAGAACTTAAGGGTTCGAGTATTGCTACCAAGTATCTCAACTAATTCGTCATTGACTATCCGAACAAACTGCTGCCCTGGATTAAGCGCAGTTGACACTTCAGCACCAACTGCGCGAGATTTAATGGCTTTAGCAAATTCACGTACCACCGGTAGCGCAACATCCGCTTCCAGCAGCGCTGCTCTAATTTCAATCAGTGCATCATCTACGTCAGCTTCGGTTAGTCGACCTTTACCCCGAACCTCTCTTAGAGCGGTCGAAAGGCGATTAGATAGCTGCGCGAACATGGCGGAAGATTACCCAATTGATAACGCCGCCAGGATGGCTTGGCTTAATTCGGCCTCTTCATCTGGCGACAGTCGAATTCCGGCTTGATTTCGCAAATAGAAGACGTCATCAACAGTGCCACCCAGGGTGGCAACTATCGCAGCAGCGATATCAAGATACTGGGCGGAAATTGCAGCGGTGATCCGATAGAGCATTCCTGGCGCATCATGCGCTCTAACCTCGACTACTGTGTAATTTGAATCAATTCTTGGAAAAGTAACGCGAGGCTGGGCGACCAGGCGGTTTGTCGTGATTGCGGTTTGCTCTCTTCTCGATAACTGCTCGGCAACATCGATAGCTCCAGTTATCACTCGTTTTATTTCATTTCGCAACAAATCCTCAGACGGTAGTTCGCCATAAAGTGAAATAACCTGCCAATCACTTATGGCGCGATCTCCCACCGTCTTGGTCTTCGCAGAACGAACCACTAAGCGATTCAGTGAGAACAATCCAGCTAAGTTAGCTAACGCACCCTTGCTATCAGGAATCGAGACCCGAATTAGATGGTGACCGGTTTGTTCAATCATCTTAAAACCGATACCGCTGCTATCAATTACTAATTCATCTTCAACCTGAGGTTCTACAATGGTCTCAACCCCACTTAATTGACCATTAACAATCTCAACGAGCCGAGCTATCAGTGACATACGCCAAGGAGACGCCGCTATCGGCGAAGTGGCCAAGGCATCTGCGATGGTGAGTTGATGCAATAAGTTCAACAGGTATCTGGATTGAACGTGCTCAGTAATCAATTTTGCTGTAGCGGGATCATCCAGATCACGTTTAGTTGCAATCTCTGGCAACAACAAATGGTGCCTGACCAACATTTCGATTATCTCTCGATCTAATCGAGAAAATCCCATAGCCAAAGTAATTTCGCGACTCAATTCTGCACCCAAAATTGAATGATCAGTAAATCTTGCTTTTCCAATATCATGCAATAACGCAGACATTAAAAGTAAGTCTGGTCGTGCAACTAGCGTTGTCAGCTTACTTGCTTCCACAACAGTTTCAATCAAATGGCGATCAACGGTGAACTTATGTACGGAATTGCGTTGCGGCGCAAATCTAACTGCGTCCCAGTGCGGCAATATCATCGAAATTACGCCGGCTCGATCCAACATCTCCCAAGCTGCGACTAGGCCCTCCCCGGCGGCCAATAGCGCAAGGAATGTCTCACGTTTTTCATCATTCCAGATAAATTGCTCTTCGCTCGCTTTCAACGTTGCCAAAGTATCTAAACTCACTGACTTATTTTGCTCGGCAGCAGCGAGCGCAACTCGCAGTAATAGGGCATGACTTGGAACATGGTTTTGAGCTAAATGAATGCGGCCCTCACTAAGCACCACACCATCGGCAATTGGCGTTCGGGTTTGTCGCCTGCCGCTAAACCAGGATTTTCTGGAATTCAAATATTGCGCATCTCGAATTGCATTTTGGTAACTAAAATTAATTGTTCGTGCTGATCGATGAATTGATCTAAGTAGCTCATCCCAATCTGAATACTTCAGTAACTTTGCCACGTCTGGCTGGAAATCTTGCACCAATAAATCGGTGTTCTTTCCCGCGACCAAGTGAAGGGCCGACCTCGTCAGCAGCAAGACAGACTTTGAATCTGCCAGCTCTGTTTGTTCAACTTGAATCTGCCAGGTGCGAGCTAACGCTGAAAGTGAAACAAGATCACGTAAACCGCCTTGTGCTTCCTTTAGGTTTGGGCTCTGCAGATGTGCTAAGTCACCAAAAGTTTCGTGGCGACTTGAATCTGCATCAATTAAATCTGATATTCGTGATAAAAAGGTGCGACGCCACGATTGCGATACCCGATCTGAAAGCATTTGAGCTAGCTCGGCATCACCGGCAATGTGTCGGGCATCCAATAAGCCAAATAGCACTCGTAAGTCCTGATTTGCTAAATCAAGAGACTGCTCAACGGTTCTGACTGAGTGATCCAAGCCAACCGCACTATCCCAAATTGGATACCAAAGTCGTTCAGCTAATTCTCGCGCTGCAGTTGTTGATTTATCGTCATGAAGTAGCAGTAAGTCAAGGTCAGATCCGATCGTCAATTCATTGCGACCAAGACCACCTACTGCAATTAAGGCAATGCCGGAATCGGAAACTGAATGGTCAGAAAATAATCTATTCAGCCAATCGTTGGTATCAGTCGCTAACGATTTGTTTAAATCGGAAATTGGTAGCGAACGTTGGAGCAGATTGCTTCGAATCTCAGCCAGCGAGTTAGTCACTACTCCCCTTAATTAGTAACAGCGGGTGCTTGTCGCCAAGCACCCGCTGTAGTAAAGCGTAAGTTAAGTCTGCTGCCTAGATAGCTGCAGCGCCACTTTCGCCGGTGCGAACCCGGACAATGGATTCAACTGGGACTACCCAGACTTTGCCATCGCCGATCTTCCCGGTATTTGCCGCTTTGACAATGGCATCAACTGCTGCCGAAACTTCAGCATCATCTACGACAATTTCGATGCGAACTTTAGGAACCAAATCCACGGCATATTCCGCTCCTCGATAAACCTCAACATGTCCGCGTTGGCGTCCCATACCGCTTGCTTCCGAGACAGTTAGTCCATTTACGCCAGCTGCGGTTAGCGCCGTCTTAACATCATCTAACTTAAATGGTTTGATGATTGCGGTGATTAGTTTCATTTTTAGGCTCCCTTCGAAGCGCCGCTTAGACCACCTTGTGAAGAATCTGACAATTCATAGCCACGCTCGGCATGGGATGAAACGTCAATTCCAGCTTGCTCTTCATCAGCTGTCAACCTAAAGCCAATAATTAGATCTATCAACTTTCCAATGGTTAACGTTGCG
>JBJOHY010000004.1:0-5044 GCA_046047475.1 Actinomycetota bacterium
CAACTTCAAAACAAGGAATCAGCGCTTCGTATCCTGCGAGCCAGGCTGCTGGCAGATGCTGAGGCAAAGCGCGAGGCTGAAGCGGCAGCAACAAGAAAATCTCAAGTAAGAACTGTTGATCGAAGTGAGAGGGTAAGAACGTATAACTTTCCAGAAAATCGTCTAACCGATCATCGTAGTAACTTTAAGTCATATAACTTGGATCAAATATTAGAAGGCAATCTGGATGATGTGATCCAGTCCTTAGTTGAAATCGAACGCGCCGAACGCATGCGAGATGCTGGGAAGTGATCGCAATGCGAAAACTGCTGGTAGATGTTGAACGTAGGTTCCAGCAGGCCGGAATTGACTCCGCGAGAACAGATGCCGAGTTGTTACTGGCACACTCGCTAGGAGTTTCCAGAAAGCAGTTACTGCTGGCTGATGATCTAACCGATGATCAATTGCATGAATATGAATTATTGGTTCGCCGCAGAGTGCTGCGCGAACCACTGCATTACATCACTGGGCTAGCTCCCTTTCGAAAACTTGAACTCAAAGTAGGACCAGGCGTGCTAGTGCCGCGGCCGGAGACTGAGTTAATCGTTGATATCGCCAAGCGTTTTGCCAAGCCAGGAATTGCAGTAGATCTTGGTTCTGGTAGCGGTTGCATCGCGCTAAGTGTGGCAACTGAAATTTCAAATCTGCAAGTAATTGCCGTGGAGAAATCTGCCGCTGCCATTGGGTATCTCGAGCAAAATGTTAATCGAGTTAGCGGCGATCTTGCCCATGGCTCAAGTATTGAAGTAGTGCCTTGTGAGATTGCTGAACTCGTATCTGTTCGGCCAGATCTAATTGGTAGCGTGCAAATGGTGGTATCCAATCCGCCTTATGTACCAACTGGAAGTCGGGTTGCAACGGAAGTTCAACATTTTGAGCCAGCGGAAGCCGTATTTGCAGCACAAAATGGCTATGAGGTGATTGATCAAGTCATTGCGGCAGCCGCAGCGCTGCTTACGGAAGGCGGCATGGTGATTATTGAGCATCACGAAAGTCATGGGGCATCTGGCATTTCTGGCGGAGTTAGTGGCCGCTTAAAACAGCACGGGAAATTTGTCGAAGTATCAGTTGTTGATGATTTAACCCAGCGACCAAGATTTACTTACGCAATTAAGTCGGCGGCCAAATGAGCATAACCATAAAGATGACAACGGATGCTGAGCGAAATCGCGGCTTTGTTGCAGCGAAAGCTGCACTAATGCGTGGCGAGTGCGTGGTGATGCCCACCGATACCGGGTATGGCTTGGCAGCTAATCCTTTTGTTCCTAACGGACTAGATAGCCTGTATAAGGCAAAGCAACGAGATCGCGGCATGCCAGTTCCAGTATTTGTGGCTAACTTGGATGCTGCGCTGGCATTGAGTTATAACTTGTCGGAGAAAGCGAAACTTTTGATGGCGAAGTTTTGGCCCGGTGCATTGACCGTAATCGTCAAAGCTCATCCAACGTTGAAGTGGGACTTGGCGGATCCAGAAAATACCATTGCGCTTCGTATTCCATTAAACCGAACGGCATTAGAACTGCTTAACCAAACTGGACCATTAGGTGTTACCACTGCAAATGTTTCAGATCGACCTGCTGCGACAGATATTGAATCTGCTAAAGAGCAATTTGGCAGTTTAGTGTCCGTTTATTTGGATGCTGGAATTTCGGTTGGCAATCAACCCAGCACAATTATTGATGCAACGAAAGATCAGCTGAGACTGGTTCGTGCTGGTGCACTTGCGGTTTCAGAGATAGTAGAAGTAATTGGCGCGACTGAATTGGTTGAGAGCTAAATGAATAATCTATTTATTGGAGCTGGCACTGTTCTAAATATCATTACCATTATTGGTGGTGCCACTATTGGTGGATTACTAGGAAATCGACTTTCAACTAGACTTCGAGATTTAGTTACCGATGTGTTGGGTCTAGTAACGCTGCTAGTTGGTTTCATGAGTGCTTGGTTGATTAGCTCCGCTGCGCTAACTGAAGCAGTTGGCGACGGATTTCCAATCTTGGTTCTACTCGGCGCACTATTGCTTGGCGGGATACTTGGCACGGTGCTGAAAATTACCGAACGATTTGATTCGATCGGTGAATTTCTAAATCGTCGATTTAATTCTGGTGGCGAGTCGGCAAGATTTCTTGAAGGATTTGTTAGTGCATCACTGTTATTTGTGGTAGGCCCGCTAGCAATCATGGGGTCCATTTCAGATGGACTGGGGACTGGGTTAGATCAATTAGTGCTTAAAAGTAGTTTGGACTTTTTTGCCGCAATGGCATTTGCCGCATCGTTTGGCGCACTTGGCGTTGCTGCCTCTGCCCTGAGTGTTGGGGCATATCAAGGGTTGTTCACAGTAATTGGCGTGATCGCCGGCAGTGCGCTGAGCATGGCTCAAATTGATGCCCTGACTGCGGCCGGCGGAGTTCTATTAATAGGTGTTGGACTGCGCCTTTTGGCCATAAAACAGGTAAAAGTTGCCGATTTGTTACCTGCACTGCTGTTCGCACCGCTGTTAGTGTCTTTACTCACGAGAATATCGGGTTAGGCTTTGCCCTTCACAAATTCACGAAGGGGAGCGGCATGAGAAGAGGGCTTCTAGCCACCATTTTGCTGACATTGCTCTCCCTCGGCGTGGGAACTGCTGCAGCTGCTGAAACGGGCAGCATCGGTGGCAATATGGTGGATGAGACCGGCGCGCCAATTGGCGGCGTTGAATTCAATATGACCGGCCCTAATGATTATGACGAATCAACTGAGTCTGACGACCAAGGAAATTGGGCGTTTGAGATTACTGAGCCTGGCCAATATTTTGTCACCATCAATCCCGATTCACTACCTAGTGGGGTTGGTCTGACTGAGCCTGACAAGACGACTCGCTCTGTGGTGGTCTTTAAGTTGGAAACCGCACCACCACCGGTTAGATTTCTAACCGGGCCAGGTCCGGAACGGGCTTCAACTTTTGATCGAGCGATGCAGTTGACGATTGACGGTTTACTGCTGGGCGTGACAATCGGCCTAGCCGCAGTTGGACTAAGTTTAATTTTTGGCACTACTGGATTAACAAATTTCGCTCACGGTGAGCTGCTAACTCTTGGCGGAATGGTGACCTATTTTTTCAACAAGATGGGGTTGCATGTAATTCCGTCAGCGCTATTGGCGCTGGTTATCGCTATTGTGCTTGGTGGCTTCCTCCAGGATAGATATCTGTGGAAACCGCTACGCAAGCGTGGAACTGGCTTAATTGCGATGTTAGTAATCTCAATTGGCTTTGGCCTATTCGCAAGATATGTTTTCTTATATTTATTTGGTGGCGACAAGCAACAGTTCTTGCAATACGCCGGGCAGCCAGGCTGGCAATTAGGTCCAATTAGCATCACGCCAAAAGCAACTGCCAGTGCGTTGATCGGAATTGTTTTAATTGGCCTAACAATTGCGTGGTTATTAAAGTCCCAATTAGGCAAAGCATCTCGCGCGGTAGCGGATAATCCAGCGCTCGCAGCCTCAAGTGGTATTGATGTTGAGCGCGTAATCATGGTGGTTTGGATTCTTGGCGCATTTTTGGCTGGCTATGGCGGCATCATGATGGGACTCAATCAAGGCGTACAGTGGATTATGGGTAGTGAGGTGCTGCTCTTAATTTTCGCAGCAGTAACTCTAGGCGGGTTAGGCACTGCTTATGGTGCCATTGTTGGAAGTTTGATTGTTGGATTGTTTATTCAACTTTCAACACTAATTATTCCAACCGAGCTGAAGTATGTAGGTGCATTAGTTGTGTTGATTTTGATCCTATTAGTCAGACCGCAAGGCATTATGGGTCGACGAGAGCGGATTGGTTAATATGGATTGGATATTTATTTTTCAGCAGGCGATTAGTGCTGGCATTGGTGTTAATGCGATTATTTTTGCGCTTGCTGCCATCGGCTTAAATATGCATTTTGGCTATACCGGATTGCTTAACTTTGGCCAAGCCGGATTTTTGGCGGTTGGTGCTTACACCGTAGCGGTGCTGGTAGTTAATTTTGATGTTTCAATCTGGCTGGCTTTCTTGGCCGGCGTAGGCGCATCAATTGTGCTAGCACTGATCCTTGGTATTCCAACTTTGCGGTTGCGTGCCGACTATCTGGCGATTGTCACAATTGCTACCGCAGAGATCATCCGGCAAGTCGCACGCTCGGTCAGTCTTCGCGAATACTTTGGTGGTTCAGATGGCATCACCGGCAAGTTTGGTCGCGATTTCTTCGCGCTAAACCCATTTCCAAATGGTTTGGATCTGGCGTTCCTTCGCTACACCCCAAATGACCTCTGGGTAGTTGTAGTTGGTTGGAGTTTGGTTGTGATCTTCGTGTTTCTGACCTATTTGATGATGCGATCTCCCTGGGGTCGAGTAATCAAGGCAATTCGCGAAGACGAGGAAGCAGTTCGTTCACTTGGCAAAAATGTTTATTACTACAAGATGCAGTCACTAATTCTTGGTGGCGTCGTCGGCGCATTTGCTGGTTTTGTCTATGCCATCTCGCGACAAAGTGTTCAACCAGATAACTACTCAACTGCGCTTACCTTCTTCGCGTATGCCGTATTGATTCTTGGTGGCGCAGCTCGAGTCATGGGCCCGGTTGCCGGTTCAATTATTTTCTGGTTCTTACTAGTGTTTGTCGAGCAGGTGCTACGCCAAGCAGTTGCTAATGACCTGATTCCAAATTGGTTAATGTCACCAAATCAGGTGGGCCAGGTTCGATTCATGTTAGTCGGCCTGGGCTTAATGCTGTTGATGATTTATCGACCACAAGGCATTTTTGGTGATAAGAAGGAGTTGAAGTTAGATGCAAGAGCCTAAATCAACTCCAAAGCGTGACGAAGCGTTGGCAGCCTTTTCAAACGTGGCAGCGATTCCGGGCGTGAAGAAACCAGACCCAATCGTGATCGCCGACAATGTTGTTCGAAAGTTTGGTGGCCTTACCGCAGTTGATGTTGAACATGTTGAGATACAGCGCGGTTCAATCACGGCGCTCATTGGTCCAAA
>JBJOHY010000005.1:0-4514 GCA_046047475.1 Actinomycetota bacterium
GTGATGAATCTGGATTCGCTATATCAAGAGATTATCTTGGATCATTATCGTTCGCCATCGGGTCAAGGCTTGCAATCAGATTTTACTGGTGAAGCTTTTCATGTGAATACTTCATGCGGAGATGAAGTCACAGTTCGGGTAAGGGTAGCGGCTGGAGCAATTGAGCAGATGAGCCACGATGGTGTTGGTTGCTCAATTTCCAGAGCGAGCGCGTCAGTTTTGCATCAACTTACAACTGGGAAATCAGTGGCGGCCTTTAAACATCTGCTAGATGAGTTTGTAGAGCTGATGCATTCACAAGGCCGGGTAGAGCCGAATGAAGACGTCCTGGGTGATGCCGCCGCTTTTGCTGGAGTATCCAAGTACCCGGCTCGGGTAAAATGCGCCCTGTTACCTTGGATGGCAATGAAGGATGCGATTGAAGGAGAAAATAATGAGTGATGTACTTGATAGCGATGTAATTGAAGCCCTGCATGATGTAATCGATCCTGAATTAGGTATCAACGTAGTTGATCTAGGACTGCTCTATGGCGTCAATATAGACGAATCCGGTACAGCTATTTTGGACATGACTCTGACTAGCGCGGCATGCCCACTTACGGATGTAATTGAAGATCAAACTCGAGCAGCGCTCAATGGGATTGTGAAGGATTTTCGAATTAACTGGGTATGGATGCCGCCATGGGGACCAGATAAAATCACAGACGATGGGCGAGAAATGCTTCGAGCGTTAGGGTTTAACGTTTAATTCTTGGCGAGTCAATATCGTAGTTCCAATTAAAGCGATAACGCCAAAAACTAGCCATTGAATTGCGTAGAAGAAATGTGGTCCTTGGCTAATGTTCGGGACCGGTACTGATCTAAATTCCGGCGTTAACAACATATTAGGTGACGTAAGCTGAACAAAATAGGGAACATCACTACTGATTTCGGTTGGATTCAGGGTCAATATTTGATTCTTTGGCAAATCAACTGCTTCTTCTAGAGCCTCAAAATCTCTAACAATTCCAATTGCTTGAAATTTCTGCTGTGGCAGGTTCGGTATTTCCAATTCAACATTGGCCCCAGCTGAAGCTGGCAACCATCCAAGTAGTACTGGAACTCGAAATCCAGAATCATGAATCGCAGAATTCACAAGCCACAATCCATTTCTCCCGTCAAGTGGACGTTTTCTAATGAATTTAGATTCCGCACTGAGCGTCACCGCAAAGGATACCGGTTGCCAAGTCTCAATCATTGATGTGTCCGTAATGGCTCGTGGCGAGGAAGCCAAGCGTTGGTTTACGCTCTCGCTGAATTCTCTTTTCGTAAGATGCCGTTGATACTGCCAATTAGCAGCGATGAGTGAGCCCGAGAAGACTATGAGCGCAAGTAGCCATAATCCCAATATTCGGCGCTTAGACATCGAAAATTTCGTTACTGGGCTGGATCAGCTGAGTCACTTAATTGCTTTTGATTAGTAGATCTGGCAATGAAGAATGGCGAACGATCCCACTCTCGCCCGGCATTTGCAATAAAAACTGCAATATATGGCAAGAAAATAGCACCGGCAAGGAGTGCCCATTGCAGCACTCCTGAAGTAAGAATCGCGCCAATGAAGCAGCTGGTTCTTAAGCTCATGCCAATTAGATACCGATCACGTCGGCCACGCTGTTCGTCGCTAATCCCACGCTGAACAGAGGTGATCACGTAACTCGGTGCTGATTTCTTGGCCACCGGAGAAAACTAGAGGGTATTTCGTCTTTTCGCTCGCGCTAATCCCAAGTTACCGAACGGTTCAGGGTAATCTCACCACCATGACGAAAGCGGCGTTGGTAACAGGGGGCAGCAGAGGGATCGGTCGAGCGACCGCTGAAACTTTGGTTAAATCGGGATACCAGGTTTTCATTACCTCCCGCCAGCCAGCCGATATCCCGGGATGCACCTCAATAGTTGCCGATATGTCTACGCCGAGCGCCGCCGAAAATGTCATTGATCAGATTGAAGGGGCAGGCTTCGTGCTTGACGTTGTTGTTGCGAATGCTGGAATAAGTAAAGAACTCCTGCTTATCAGAACTGCTGAAGCCGATATTGATCAGATGATCCAAGTAAACCTAACCGGCAATATCCTCCTTGCCCGTCGGGCAGCAAAGTCACTGATGAAAAATCGTCATGGATCAATAATTTTTGTCGGTAGTGTCCTTGGGATGAGTGGGAGCACTGGCAGTTCGGTTTATGCGTCGACCAAGTCAGGTTTGATTGGGTTAACCAGAAGTTTGGCACGAGAACTTGGCCCACGAAACGTCACCGTCAATCTGGTAGCGCCCGGATATGTCAATACCGACATGACGAAGGATCTGCCCAAGGAATTTAAGGATGTAGTGGTTTCGCAAACACCGCTGGGCCGAATTGCCGAGCCGAGTGAAATTGCTGAATTGGTCGCATTTTTGGCATCCGAAAAGGCTCGATATATCACTGGTGCAATTATCCCGGTGGATGGCGGTTTAGGAATGGGGAATTAATGAGCCTGCTTGATGGAAAGTCATTATTGATTACTGGAGTTTTAACCGATCAATCAATTGCGTTTCATGTTGCAAAACTTGCCCAAGAGCAGGGTGCGAAGATTGTTTTAACTTCATTTGGTAGAGCAATGTCGCTGACCGAAAGAGCGAGCAAACGATTGCCTGAGGAAGCACCGGTTTTGGAATTGGATGTTACAAACGATGATCACTTATTGGGGTTGCCAAATGCGATCAAAGGTCACCTAAATTCATTAGACGGCGTACTTCATTCAATTGGATTTGCGCCACAATCTGCGTTGGGTGGAAATTTTCTCAACACCCCCTGGCCAGACGTGGCTACTGCACTTCAAGTTAGTGCCTATTCATTAAAGAGTTTGACGATGGCAGTGAAACCGATGCTTAATCGTGGTGCTTCAATAGTGGGACTAGATTTCGATGCGTCTCGCGCTTGGCCGGTTTACGATTGGATGGGAGTTGCAAAGGCAGCTTTGGAGTCAACTTCCAGGTATTTGGCTAGGGATCTCGGTAAAGATCAGATTCGATGCAATTTAGTAGCAGCCGGACCACTTAGAACAATTGCAGCCAAAAATATTCCAGGGTTCAAAGTTTTTGAAGAGGCGTGGGTCGAACGATCTCCGCTAAGTTGGGACGTCGACGATCCGGTGCCAGCAGCCAAAGCGTGTATCTTGTTATTTTCAGATTGGTTGCCATCAACAACTGGTGAGATTCTGCATGTTGACGGTGGTTTTCATATCGCAGGTTAGACGAATAGCGCTCTAATCAGGTCATAGCGAGCGCTCGAAATATGTATGTCAGCAATATCCTGCACTTTAGGCTTTCCATTGAAGCTGACCGAGATGCTGGCAGCTTGCATCATGGGAATGTCATTTGCGCCGTCACCGATAGCTATTACATTGCTGGGTGAAACTCCTAATTGATCTTGTGTCTTAATCAAGAACTCAGCCTTAGCATCAGCATCAACAATTTTTCCGTCAATTTTTCCAGTTAGTACTCCTTTACTAATTTCTAACCGATTAGCAAGATAGTAATTAATCTTTAGCTCATGACAAATTGGCTCCAAAATCTGTTGGAATCCGCCTGAAACTAATGCGAAATGATGGCCTAAATCCCTTAGCTCATTCACAAGATCTATTGCACCATCGGAATACTCAATTTGATTCCTGACTTCAGTAAGAATTGAAACCGAGTGTTCGGCTAAGGTGGCAACCCGGTTGCGCAATGATTCAGAAAAATCTATTTCACCACGCATCGCCCGATCTGTTATTTCTGCTACCTCCGCGCCCTTGCCGCATCGTGCTGCGAGCAAATCGATTACTTCCTGTTTAATGAAGGTTGAGTCGACATCGGAAATAACAAGCGCCGGATATGCAGGGTTGAATCCACTTCTAAGGATCAATTCTTGGAATTTGGCTGAGCTCTTAACGTTCTCAAGTGAACTTGTACCATCAAGTGTAATCAAGTCCTATTCCTTATCTGCTGAAGATGCATAGACTGAATAGATTAGTCCATTTGTAAGCAATATCCGCGCTCGCCGAGTTAAATGATCAATTTGCCTTACCAAGTTTTGAGTGGCTGCCATAGTGCCTAGTGACATTGGGCTAGTCACTGTCGAAGTGAATGAAACCCTTAATGCCAGTGCTTCAAGTTGAACTAACTTGTCTAATCCTCGCAGGTCAAATATCCCTAACATCTGAAGGGAATTATGGGTCGGAGCCTCAATAGCGGGCGAATTTTTGCTGTCGATTTGCACATCAGAGAACTGCTCAGTTAGCGAATAGATTTCTTGATTTATGACCCTAATACATTCATTGATTGAATGTATTTCAATGGTTGATGGACCTTGCCGTGCCTCTACTCGCCATTCTCCAGTAACTGCTTGATTAAGATTGTATTGTTCGTAATTGGCAAAATCAATCAAGGTGAAGTCCGTCGTACTTGTTATTGATCCAATTCCAAACAATTTTCCAGGTAAGCAAGAGGCCAAGTTCCTCA
>JBJOHY010000006.1:0-11656 GCA_046047475.1 Actinomycetota bacterium
ATTCAAACTACGCTGCGACCAGAAGTGCAGCGGTCAGCTCAAAGCGCAGTGGATACCACAATCCCTCGCGATGATGAAAGCAAAAAAGCCATATCAATAGTGATGGTGGAGCCTGCAACTGGCGGAATAATCGCGATGGCACAAAACCGACTTTGGGGAACTGAAGGCGATGGTTACACCACCTATAACTATGGTGTTGGTCGAGCAAACAATGGCACTGTAGGCATGCAAGCCGGATCGACTTTTAAAGCCTTTACCTTAGCCGCAGCATTTAAACAAAATATTTCACCAAGTTTGGTAATTAATGCCAGAACACCAAAGAAATTCAACTTTATCGATTGTTTATCTGGTGAGCCGATGGAGGAATATGTCGTTAGAAACTCCACTAGAAGCGGTAGATTCGCTATGGCACAAGCAACTGCGTATTCAGTTAACACCTACTTTGTCCGGCTCGCGCAGATGGTAACCCCCTGTGCGATTGGCGATGTGGCAGAAGATATGGGAGTTAGAACTGGTAGCGGCGGATTAATTGAGCGAGTGCCATCGCTCACTCTTGGCGTTATCAACGTAACACCATTAACGATGGCATCAAGTTATGGTGTGTTTGCTAATAAAGGTATTTATTGTCCGCCAACTGCAATTAGAAAAATTACTGATCGAAACGGAAAGATATTGAGCGTGCCGGCGGCAAGATGCAGCCAAGCAATGGAGCCGCCAATTGCAGATGGTGTCACCGATATGTTGACTCGTGTAGTTGATGGTGCAATTGAAGGTAGAACTGGTGCTCGCATGAGTTTAGGCAGACCTGCTGCTGGTAAAACCGGAACCACAAATGAAAACAGCTCGGTATGGTTTGTTGGATATACGCCAGATGTTTCAGCTGCCGTTTGGGTTGGTGATCCTCGAGGTGGATTTAAATATCCGCTAAAGGACATCACTATTAATGGTAAGTATTACGAGCAAGTTTACGGCTCAACTATGGCAGGGCCGATTTGGAAAACTGCAATGGAAACTGCGCATCTGAATTTACCAAAGCGTGGCTTTAAATTGCGACCAAACTATGATCCAGCTGAAGTTTTATTGTTTCCAGGTGCAGATTCAGTGTTTGATCAAGACGAAGAAATAAATGGCGATCAAGAGCTGCCAGAAGGAATTGATTAACTCAGCAACTGCTTAACTAGTGCGGCAACTTCAGCGCCATCTGCTCTGCCCAAAGTTTGTGGTTGTACAGTTTTCATTACTGCACCCATCGCCTTCATTCCAGTTAAACCCGATGCCGCGGCTTCAGCAATTGCCGTCTTAACAATCTGCTCTACTTCAGCAGTTGATAATGCTTGTGGAAGATATTCACTCAATACCGCCAACTCAGCTTCTTCAGCTTTTGCCCGATCTTCCGCTCCCGCGCCGCGATAAACCTCAGCCGCCTCTTTACGCTTTTTGGCTTCTCTGGAAAGCACTTGAATAATCTCTGATTCGGACAATTCACGCGCTTCTTTGCCAGCCACCTCTTCGGTCTTGATCGCCGATAGTGCCAGGCGAATCGTTGCTGATCTCACTTCATCGCGGGATCTAATGGCTGCGGTTAGGTCGTCTTGGAGGCGCTGTTTCATAGGCAAATCATGCCGTGCCAAGATAAATCCATGGGATTGACCCGCTCATTAGGCCGAATCACAGTGCTTGCCGGCATGTTGGCCGCCGCTTGGGCTTATTTTGTTGAGCCCAACTACTTCACCATTCGACGTGAAGTTGTGGCCAGACCAAATCAAAAACTGCTGCGCATTTTGCATCTAAGCGATTTACATCTGACCCGAAAAACTACTGGATTGCAGAAATGGCTTCGGACCTTAGAAGCAGAAGATCCCGATCTAGTTGTGTTAACCGGCGACTTAATTGCCGATGCGCTCGCACTTGATCCACTATTGGATGCGTTAGAACCATTATTTGATCGACCAGGTGTATTTGTTCTGGGCAGCAACGACTATTACGCACCAGTGCTTAAAAATCCAATTAAGTACCTGCAGCCAGATAACGGCGAGCGCGAGCATGGCCCGGAGCTGCCTTGGCACAATTTAGTCAGTTTGTTGGAATCACGTGGTTGGATCAATTTAACTAATACTGAGACCACGATTGAAATAAACGGCGCTAAGGTACAAATTAAAGGCGTAGACGATCCACACCTAAATCGAGATGACTTTAGTTCAATTGATAATGACTTTGCTGATGTTAGTTTGAAACTTGCAATTGCACATGCGCCATATCTACGAGTGCTTGATAAATTCACTGATCTTGGGGCCGAGTTAATTTTTGCCGGTCATACGCATGGCGGTCAGCTTCGAGTTCCCGGTTATGGTGCACTAGTTACGAATTGTGATTTAGACAAGAAGCGAGCACGAGGACTTCACCCACATGTCTCAGCTGGTGGCAATACTTCAGTTATCAACATTTCAGCAGGTCTTGGAACTAATCCCTTCACCCCAGTTAGATTCAACTGTCGACCAGAGGCAGTGATTGTCACTGTTGGTATTGACGCATAACCGCAGCCGTTGCGGCTGTGCAGGGGCAGATTTGCCTTAACCCCTAGGCGAGTGAGACAGAAATAATCGATTTGGCATTATTACCCCCTGCCTGATTCGGTTCGCCGGTTCAGTCATGGAGGGCTCGCATAGTGGACTAGTGCAGCGGTCTTGAAAACCGCCAGGTCGGCGACCCCGGCCTCGTGGGTTCAAATCCCACGCCCTCCGCGCAAGGAGACGTCGCCTAGCCCGGTCCATGGCGCCCGCCTGCTAAGTGGGAGGGGACCAAAATCCCCACGTGGGTTCAAATCCCACCGTCTCCGCGGTAAGTTGCAGTGGCAACTGTGATTCGTCACAGGTCTAAACTGCACCAATCTAGCGCCCGTAGCTCAACGGATAGAGCATCTGACTACGGATCAGAAGGTTAGGAGTTCGAATCTCTTCGGGCGCGCCAACAAAAGGCCTCAATGTGGTCCTTTTGCATTCTGTCAAAAAAGCAATGTACGCATTTCGTTTTCTAAATAATTCCCGGCGCTTCAAAGTCTATCTGCAAAAAATTGCTTTATGTTGGAGAAAGTTGCTTGGCCTGACTTTTTGACATTTACAAGCGTTGAGATTGGAAAAATTCGCTAAGCATAATGAAAATGAAATCTAAGCAAACGTTGTCGAAATTAGAAATTTTCACGTACACCGCGAAATTCTTCATCTAACATAAAGATGTGAGCAATTTTAGGCAATTGGACATTGTTAGAGGTTCCAAGAATGAGTTGGGTTGGAGATCTTTAATTCACCGCCCAAGACAAAATCATCAGGGACCAATCTTGCATGGACGCCCGCTCTTAAATTTAATCCATTTGAGCGATCTACATATCTGCGATGTTGAATCGCCGTCCCGACTTGAGTATCTAGATCGCTATGCGGATCCTGATAGCGCCTACCAGAAAGTGTTAGGACATATTGGCACCTATCGACCCAATGAAATTCTCACTACGCAGGTATTGGCGCGTACCGTCAGTTCGATAAATGAAATCGAAAAGGCACCATTAACAGGCTATAGAATTGATGCGGTCGTAATAACAGGTGACATGACTGACAATGCCCAACTCAACGAAACTAATTGGTATCTAACAACCTTAAATGGTGGCATTGTTTCTCCAAATAGTAGTAAATCGAAAGTCAGCTATTGGGTAGGCTCCCCAGATGTTCCATTTGATATCAACTATTGGCATCCAGAACCGCAAACGAGAGATCAAGACGATAAGGCAATAGAAAGATATGGCTTTCCAAAAATTCCTGGTTTAATTGCAGCAGCTAAAGAGAAATTTTGGTCACCCGGATTGGATTATCCGTGGTTTGCAACTTACGGCAATCACGATGGACTATTACAAGGCACAGTCGCTCCAAATGTTGAGTTAGAGAAACTAAGCCTAGGAAACAAGCGCATTTCGACCCTGCCAGAGGGTTTTGATGTACTTTCGACAAAACCTGCCTTTGTCGATATCGGACCTGCCTTCTACATACACAATGAGTTGTTTACTAGTTATGAAATACCTAGCGATACTGAAAGAAGTTTCCTAACTCCGGGTGGCTTTGCAAACTTGCATCTTCCCTCAGGTGGACATGGATTTACTCAAAATAATGTTGAACAAAACAATGCGTACTGGTGGAAGAACCTAAATGACATCATTTTGGTTTCCTTGGACACGGTTAATCCACACGGTGGCTGGCAAGGGTCAATCGACATTGAGCAGCTCAACTGGCTTGAAGATATATTACTTAAACACCAAAATAACTACGTAATTCTTCTATCACATCACCCAATTCAAAGCCTGACTAACGACTATGCGCCACCCGATGAGCCCATGCGAGTACTGGCGGCACCAATACTTGGGCTGCTGGAACATCATAAAAACGTCATAATGTGGATAGCGGGGCATGTACATCGACATGGCGTGAATTTCATCAGGAGACGCGATGGTTCTAAATTTGTTCAAGTTACAACTGCTTCACAAATTGATTGGCCCCAACAGGGTCGCTTTATCGAAATCACGAAGGAGTCAGGTGGCCAAATTGGAATCGGATTGACAGTTTTTGATCATGATGGGCCGTTAACTTGGAATGATAACGAATTGACAACAACTACTTTGGCTGGGATCTCACGGGCCTTGGCTGCCAACAACTGGCAATTTCGTGAAGGGCTATTTGTTGAGGAGGATGAGCCCGAAGGTGACCGGGTAAAAAACCTAATAATCCGAGTTCAGGATCCATTCAATAAGTGATAACAATTCACTTTGGCTTAACTCTATCGTCACTTTTTTAACTGATAGAAATTATCTAGCAATGAAAACTTCTGCCAAGGTTTTTCAACTATTTGGAGGGATTAATGTCCAAAATTCGGACACTAGCTTTACTAACCTTTATTTCATCATTGGTTCTAGTTGGATGCTCATCAGAGGATTCCACATCAGCCGATGACACAGGTTCAACAACCATTGATTGTGGAACAACAATTGATGAGATTGCTACTGCAGCACAAGAAGAAGGAATGGTAAATCTCATTGCCCTTCCAGATACTTGGGCAAATTATCGGGGAATCCTTGATTCCTTTGAGTCAAAATACGGAATTGACGCACCCGTACAAAATCCAGATGCCTCTAGCGCAGACGAGCTAGTGGCAATTGAAACTCTACGTGGCCAAGCCGGTATGCCCGAAGTTGTCGACATTGGACCAGCATTTAATGCTGAAATGCGCAATAAAGGTTATGCCGAGTTATACAAGCCAACAGTCTGGGATGAAATACCAACCGCACTTAAAGATCCAGAGGGTTATTGGGTTGCTGCCTATTACGGTGTGTTGGCTATAGCAACAAATTCCACATTAGTATCAAATGTGCCAACCACTTGGGCTGATTTGAAGAAGCCTGAATATAAAGGGATGGTAACTCTTAATGGCGATCCTCGAGAAGCTGGTGCGTCTTTTGCTGCGGTACTTGCAGCTGCACTTGCTAATGGCGGGTCATTTGACGATGTAATGCCCGGTGTTGAGTATTTCAGTGAATTGGCCGAGCTTGGCAATTTACAGACTATTGATGTAACTCCAGCTGCCATTCTTTCAGGTGAAGTTCCGATTGCATTGGATTGGACTTACAACTTCCCTGGACTACAACAGCAAATTGCAGATGCTGGATTTGAATTCCAGGTCAATGTACCAAGCGATGGAGTCTATGGCGGTTACTACTCACAGTCAGTTGTTACTGACGTTGAGCATCCATGTGCGGCAAGATTGTGGTTAGAGCACATTGTTTCTGATGAAGGAGCGCTTGGTTACCTTGAAGGAGGTGCGGTTCCTGCTCGATACGGCTCTCTTCTCGAGCGCGGACTGGTCCCTGCTGATTTAGCAGCAACACTTCCTTCAGCAGAGATTCTCAACAACATAACTTTCCCAACTGCAGAACAAGTTGAAGCAGCGCGAGTAGTCATTACCGAAAACTGGGGACCGATGGTTGCGGATCGGTAGTTCCAGTAAGAAGAACTGCTCAGGCATTGATTGGCTCCTTGATCAATGTCTGAGCAGTTCTCAGTTTAATGACCTTAGGAGATGAGAATGAAACTGATTGATTGGCTGAGAACCAACTTATTGTTGCTCACAGTATCAATCCCGTTTCTTCTACTCATCAGCATATTCTTAGCTTGGCCAACAATCACTGTGCTATGGAATTCTGTCTTTCTAGATGGATCCTTTTCACTTTCGCAATTATCGCGAGCGATGACTGGGACATACCAAAGATCATTTATTTTAAGTATTCAACTTGGTGTTCTAACTTCTCTACTTGGTGGCACGCTTGGCATGGTGCTTGCAGCCTCAGCAACATCGCTGTCACGTCCTAAATGGTTAAGACCATTCCTTGATGCTTGGAGCGCTGTGGCATCACAGCTTGGAGGAATTCCACTCGCGTTTGCCTTTGTCTCGTTACTGGGAACTCAAGGGATTCTTACCGCGGTACTGAAGTATCTTGGTATTGATCTAATTGAGATGGGATTTTCACTATCAAGCTTTTCTGGGTGGGTCGTTGTATATCTTTACTTCCAGATTCCGTTGATGTTTTTGGTGGTATCACCAGCAATTGAGAATATGCGGCCTGAGTGGAAGGAAGCTGCAACAATGTTAGGGGCTGGTGGGAGTAACTACTGGAAAAATATCGGTATCCCAATATTGTTGCCAACAATTGTTGCGGGATATCTCTTACTTTTTGTAAATTCTTTTGCGGCTTATGCAACCGCTTACGCATTAAGCAGTGGTGCTGGACAATTAGTTCCTTTGCAAATTCGCTTCATATTACAAGGGAACGTCATCACAGGTGAAGACAATCTTGGTTTTAGTTTAGTAACTTGGACTATATTTATTCTTTTGATCAGCCTGATAATAATTAACCGACTGCAGCGACGATTCTCAAAGTGGACTCAACAATGAAATCAATCAAGCTCGACACGGCATTTCGGTATTTGTTTCTATTTGCATTAAGCCTATTCTTCTTTTTGCCATTGTTAGCGATGGCGCGTTTCGCTTTCCAAACCACTCCGGTATTCAATCTGAATCTTAATAACTTGTTGGATAACTGGTCACTAGATGCACTTAGATATGTCTTAGCAGATGATCAAGCTTGGCAAACTACTCAATTAAGTTTATTTCTATCGATATTTACTATTCTCGTAACATTTTTAATTCTATTACCTCTAGCGACCTATGTAGAAATTTTCGCACCAAAGATGAAACCATATTTAACGGGAATCACTCTTCTACCTTGGTTAGTCCCGCCAGTTGCCTTGGTAGTTGGCGTTGCAGCCACATTTCGTCCAGTAGCTCCGTGGTTCTTGTCAAGTCCGTATAGCTTGGTCCCATTTTATGTACTTTGGACATTGCCATTTAGCTATCGGGCCATTGACTCAGGTTTACGTTTAATGGGAGCAAAAACCCAATATGAAGCCGCCGTGTTGATGGGCGCACGATGGACCACATTCTTTTTAAAAATAATTGTGCCCAATTTGCGCACAGCAATGATAGTTACCGCTGTGCTCTCGTTTGCACTTGTAATGGGTGAATTTGCTTTTGCTTCACTTCTATTAAAACAAACACTTCCAACATATCTAGTTGTAATTCAAGGGGGCCAACCCCGGGCTGGATTTGTGCTTGCGTTGTTATTAATGATATCCAGTGCAATTCTGCTTGGTTTTTTGGTCTATGTCCTTCGAAGACGAGGGATCAAACTAAATGCGACAGGAATATAAAAATGGTCCAAATTGATTTTCAAAACGTTACTAAAAGATATCAAGATACAACTGCGTTGGACAATTTCAGCTTATCTATCAAGTCAGGAGAGCTAGTTAGCTTACTGGGTCCTTCTGGTTGTGGGAAAACGACTGCCCTTCGCGCACTAGCTGGCTTGGTGAATATTGATAATGGTGACATTCTCATCGATGGCAAGTCGTTACGCGCAGTTGCACCAGCAAGTCGTGGGTTTGGAATGGTATTTCAATCCTATTCACTATTCCCAAATATGACTGCGGAGCAAAATATTGGTTTTGCATTGAAACTGAAAAGGATGTCTCCCGATCAGATCAAGAAAAGGGTAGATGAATTATTTGAATTAATTGGCCTTCAGTCGCATCGAAAAAGATATCCACATCAATTATCAGGTGGGCAACAACAACGAATTGCACTTGCCCGCGCACTGGCTATTGAGCCGCCAGTGCTGCTATTGGATGAGCCCCTATCTGCTTTAGATGCAAATGTTCGAGAGCAACTCCGAGATGAAATCCGCGATTTACAACGTAAATTAGGAATTTCAGCTATTTTTGTTACACATGACCAAGCCGAAGCTATGTATATTTCCAGTCGAGTTGCTGTGATGTCTAACGGCACACTACAACAAATTGCTCCACCGATTGATTTGTACCAGAATCCATTGAATTCTTTTGTTGCCCAGTTCGTTGGACTAGTCAACAAAATTCCGGCGACCCGATTGGCAGACGGTGCCTGGGAAGTGCTAAATCAGCCCTTATTGGCAAAAAATACAATTTTGTCATCTGAGGCTCATGCACTGATTCGTCCAGAATCCATATCCGTAGTTGCCGATCCCAATGGTAAAAGCGTGATTGAATCAATTTCATTTCTAGGAGTTGTGTCTAGACTACACATTAACGTTGATGGACTTCGCATAATCTCAGATCAAATTTTTGATAATGCAAAAGATTTTTCTCCTACCCTTCGTGTTACCGTATCGATAACGACTGATTCTGCAATATTTCAAGAGAAATAGATTTAAAGTTTATTCTTTCTACTATGTGCACCGTTTTTCGACAAGGGATAGTGAAACTACTTGTACCTATAAACTTGATCTCTAGACAATTGAATTCATGAGTCATACCAAATTGAGTAATAGGCACTCCTCGGCGATGAATCATCTGATCAATTCAAGCTAAGTCAGCGGCGAATCACTCTGGAACTTGAAGCTTCGCAACGTAGATTTGAACAGAATCAATAATGGAGCGCTTTCGGAAGAGGCACTTATTATGGAATTCCTACTTTCGTAATTGTAAATGTTGCCACATTTCTAATTGGCTTAAGCCAATACTTCAATCTTGCTAATGACTTAATCTGGTATCTACTTGTAGTCATTTGGGCCCTAACTGTGCCACACATTTCACTAACTTTTAGATTAGATCAAAAGGCACTAAAAACTAAAGCAAACTAGCACTAGCTATCGCGTCTAATCTCGCTTGGACTGATCCGATTCGCTTGGAATGTATTTATTTTATGATCACTTGGATAACCAATCGCTAACCCACAAAGTAATTGGTATTGTTTTGGAATATCAAATTCTTTACGAACAGCATCTTCCCAGGTTGAAACTGCTCCTTGAGCACAAGTTCCTAACCCTTTGGCTTGTGCACTGAGCATTAGATTTTGCATGAATAATCCAGCATCAGATGCCGCAAATTTGCCTAATGCTTTATGAGTGAAGATGAATAACTCAACTGGCGCACCAAAGAATTCATAGTTTCTAGCCCAAGCCTCATCGCGGGCTGTTACGTCATTTCGTGCAATGCCAATATATGAATACAAGTCTCTACCGACACGTTGGCTTCGCGGTAACAGATCTGGCGGATATTTCTTCACTGCCCGCCAATTCGAACTTGGTAAACCATATCTGGTCAATACCAACTTAACTTTTGCATGGAAACTACCGTTACGGGCAGCCTTGACGGCATCCCATCGAGCCAAAAATTCAGCACTCAATCGATCCCGCTTAGCGCCAGTTGCAACTGCAACTAAGAATGGTCTGGTATTTGACCAAGATGGCGCTTTAAGACCGTCTGAAATTAATTCATTAATAATTTCATCTGAAATCGGGGTCGCTAGAAAATCTCTGGTGCTTCGACGAGCGGCCAAAAAGTCAGATATTGCGCTTGAAATTTGCTCTTGGTTCACCTTCATACCCTATTGGGTGGCTAGTAGGACTGACAAAGAACAATCGGGTTTAGCCTATGATTAATGACAACTACAATTTCGGGCTTGGGGGTTAACTTGCCTATTTCGATTGAACGCGGGCTTCGGCATATGGCGTGGGCTAATCAGGAAGTATTTAAAGCAGTTTCCGAATTGCCAAATGACGCGTTGCATACTTATATCTCAAATCCAGAATGGACCGTAGGGAAAATCCTGGCTCATATCTGCGATGGTGCTACCTGGTATGTGCACCGACTTGAAATAGAGGATTGGATCGAAATTCCTCCAGTTAACTCAGCTTCAGATGTTTTAAAACTAGCAACAATCATTTCAGATTTAGATGAGAAATTAATTGCAGCTGCTGGGGAAGAAGATCGCGAACTAACTTATACCTATGAAGATAGTGGGAAAGTCGTAAAGCGGTGGTTTTCAACTATCCTGACCCAAGCAATTCACCATGCCACTGAGCACCGGGCGCAACTTGTTGACGCCTTAGATTTCAAGGGATATAAATCTATTGATTTAGATAAATTGGATCTTTGGGGTTATGACATGCAAGAAAAAGGCGAATCTATAGATTAGTTGTTTAATTTCCCCAAATTAAGACTGATCTCAACTTCGTCATCAAGTTCAAGTTGTTCGGATTTACGGACTGCATCTTTGATTGGAATCAAATAACTTCCATCTTTTGGAATAAGTGAAGTGGTGAAGTTTGTTCTACCGACCTGGCCATGAATTGGAATTACTCCCCAACCATAGGACAGCAGGTTTGCTTCAGACTTGATCAAGTTGCTCTGATCAGTTGGGATCTTGACAAAATGAAACGGGGCCGGACCCCGCCACTCAAATACCGGTCCAGAAATCCGGAACTCGTATTCCACGATAACTCCAAATCGATCATTACAAAAACGGGCGAAGTTCTACTTTCCTATTGCAAGCCTTTGAACCAGCCTTAGCTAATACCATTGCGGCAGCATCACTATCTGCCTCAATCAGCCAAAAGCCGCTGTAATGCTCGGAGTCGTCAAATAATGATCCAGCAGTTACTAAGTCAGCATCAGTGCGATTATCAATTATCTGTGCTTTTTCTGGTGCCGCTATCCCAGCAGCATAAATCCAGTTGCCGTTTTCTCTTAACTGGTCGTTAAAAGCATCAATGGCAGCAATTTCATTGCCGCCAGCAGTGTTGCTTGCAGAATCTATAACAAAAATTATGTAGCGCATTGTGCAAGCGTAGTGGTAAGTGTCGGTATTCTGGCTATAGTTACAGCGTGAAATTTCGCCATCTGATTTGGCTACTTATCCCCGCTTTAATAGTTATTGGACTGCCAGCTGCTGCTGCCCCGAAAGCAGGAAAGCCCTGTACAAGGGCGGGAATTACCAAGACATATCAAGGCAAAAAATTTAGTTGTGTGGCTAAGGGAAAGAAGTTGACGTGGAGTAAGGGTGTGAAGGTAAAACTAGATACCAACACTTCTACCGAAACTAAGCCAATAGAAACTGGACCTGCAAAGCCAATCACACTAGATAATTTAGATCCTAAGTGGACGTTTAGAGTCGCTCATCAAAATGCCCTTGATGCGATTCAACCATTTGATAGTGCGAAACTTGGAATTAGATTTGTTATTGGTCCAAC
>JBJOHY010000007.1:0-4409 GCA_046047475.1 Actinomycetota bacterium
TAGAAGCATTAGAAGGTAGCGGTGGCTATGCCCGCGAGATGACCGAAGAGCGCGCAGCAAAACAACGAGAATTACTTACTCCTTATATTTCTAAATCAGATGTGGTGATTACCACCGCCGCAGTGCCAGGTCGTCCGGCACCAAGACTGATTACCAAAGAAATGATGGCTGGACTAAAGACCGGATCTGTCGTTGTTGATCTTGCTGCTGAATCTGGTGGCAATGTCGAAGGATCAATTCCAGGCGAGATTGTCGAAAATAACGGAGTTCGAATTTGGGGTGCAAAAGATGTGCCAAGCAGTTTGCCATTCCATGCTTCTCAACTTTATGCCAAGAACGTGATTAATCTGCTTAATCTGATGCTTGATTTAGAAACAAAGAGCATTGAACTTAATTTCGACGATGAGATTATTGCTGCTGCAGCAGTTACTCATGCTGGTGAGATTCGGATACCAGGAGGAAACAAGTGAGCGAGTTAATGGCGCTGGTATCAATCTTCGTGCTGGCAGTTTTTGTGGGTTTTGAGGTGGTATCAAAGGTTTCAACCACACTTCACACACCGCTAATGAGCGGTGCTAATGCAATTCATGGTGTGATTTTGGTTGGTGCAATTATTGTGGCGGATCACTCTGAGACCACGCTTGAATTAACGCTATCGTTGATTGCCATCGTGCTCGCAACTATCAATATGGTGGGCGGATTTGTGGTAACTGATCGAATGCTAGAAATGTTCAAGGGTAAGAAAAAATGAGTCGAGATATTTATGATCTGCTCGGCTTAATCGCAGCTGTCGCCTTTATCCTTGCACTAAAGGGACTATCGTCACCTCGAACTGCTCGTCGTGGAAATCTAATTGGTGCCGGTGGTGCGCTTTTAGCAACGGTAATTGTATTTTTCTATGCCGATACGCCTGATGGGTTACCGCTAAATAATTTAGGTTTGATTTTGGGTGCAATTGCCATCGGTACTTTAGTTGGTGTTCCGGCAGCACGAAAAGTTCAGATGACGCAAATGCCGCAGTTGGTTGCTCTCTTTAATGGTGTTGGCGGTGGTGCAGCTGCACTAGTTGCGATTGTGGAGTATCTGAAATTAGGCGCTACTGCTTCGCTGGCAGTGCTAATTGCAACTATATTTACTGTCGTTGTAGGTTCGGTTTCATTCTCTGGGTCAATTGTGACTTTCTTAAAACTACAAGAATTAATGACCACCAGACCAGTAGTTTTTCCAGGCGGTAGATTCATTATCGCCGCAACATTAGCCAGCATCATTGGTGTTTCTGCTTGGGTAATTACTAGCGGCGGCACCATGCCATTATTGATATTAGGCGGGCTTTCCTTATTGTTTGGTGTTTTATTTGTGCTACCAGTTGGTGGTGCTGATGTTCCGATTGTTATTTCACTATTAAATGCATTTACTGGTCTAACTGTTGCCGCAAGCGGTTATGTGCTGGAAGCAACATTATTGATTGTTGCTGGCACATTGGTTGGTGCATCCGGCACCATCCTGACTCGCCTAATGGCAGCTGCTATGGGTCGATCAATCTTCGGCATTTTGTTTGGCGCTTTTACGGCGAAAGCAATTGATGCGGCAAGTGAAGCTGACGCTCGACCAGTTAAGTCTGGTTCAGCTGAAGATGTTGCAATTTTGTTGAATTATGCGCAGCGCGTGGTAGTTGTGCCAGGGTTTGGTTTAGCTGTGGCGCAAGCTCAGCACACGGTTCGAGAGTTAGCAGATCTGCTAACTGCGAAAGGGATAGACGTGGCATACGGCATTCATCCAGTTGCTGGTCGAATGCCAGGACACATGAACGTATTGCTTGCTGAAGCTAATGTGCCGTACGAGCAGTTGGCTGAGATGGAAGAAGTTAATCCAACATTTGCGCAAACCGATGTCGCCTTAGTAATTGGCGCGAATGATGTGGTAAACCCAGCAGCGAAGACCAGTCCTGGAGCACCGATATATGGCATGCCAATTTTGGAAGTAGCGAATGCGGCAAACGTGATTTTCTTGAAGCGATCAATGCGGCCAGGTTTTGCTGGCATTGAGAATGAACTGCTTTATGACCCCAAGACCACGCTGCTATTTGGGGATGCCAAGGCATCATTGACCGCGGTAGTTAGCGCACTAAAAGCCCTTTAAATGGGGTTTTTCTTAAACTACCCCGATAAGTTCCGCAAATCTGACCTAAACAGGGCAGAATCTAGCCATGACGGTATTAGTAGTTGACGACGATCGAGCCATCCGAGATGCAGTAGTGCGGGCCATCAAGTTTGATGGCATGGAATGCGAAGCGGTGGCAACCGCACGCGAAGCCCTGCAGTTCATTAATGGCGAGCGAGGCAAGAAACCAGATTTAGTGATTTTGGATCTTGGTCTGCCAGATTTGGATGGACTAGAAGTGGTACGTCAGGTCCGCGCTAAAGGTGATGATCTACCAATATTGGTGCTCACTGCCCGAACTCAAATCTCTGATCGAGTGGCTGGACTAGATGCTGGCGCTGACGACTATTTACCAAAGCCATTTGCGTTACCAGAATTATTAGCACGAGTTCGTGCGTTGCTGCGTCGGATTCAAATTGACTCAGCACCAGCTGGCATTGTGCCAAGCGGTGAGGTTTATCAGATCGAAGATTTGATTGTTGATTGTGGTGCATATCGGGCAACCAGAAACGGCAGACACTGCAATTTAACTCGTACTGAATTCTCATTACTTGAAGTATTAGCAAAAAATGCTGGCAAAGTTGTGCCGCGAGATATGTTGCTTGAAAAAGTTTGGGGCTGGGCTAGTCCAACTTTGAGCAACGGGCTAGATGTTTATATTGGCTATCTCCGCAAAAAACTTGAAGAAGGTGGCGAACCAAGATTGGTTCAAACTGTTCGCGGCGTTGGTTACGTACTTCGCCTTGAGGAGTAACTAGTGTCTCTGCGCAGGCGGCTCGCTTTAATTGCGGGCGCAGTTACCGCTGTCGCGGTGCTGCTTGTTGCGCTATTAAGTGGATTGCTTTCAGCTCGGACCATGTATGAACAAGTTGATGCCGAACTTAGATCATCTCTTGATTTCAATGTGGAAAATGAGTTAGCAACAGTTCTTGAGCTGTCATCTCGAACCCAATTTAGCGCCCAGACCTTAGATATTTTGGTTGATGTTTACTTTGTCGAAGGTACCGTGGAGCCACGAGGTTCAGTAACTCAGCAAGTGCCACCAGGCGATGCGGTATTTAATCAACTGCTTGGCACATCAACCGAACCATTGTTTGAGACAGTTACCACCATCAATGACATTACGGTGCGAGTTGCAGTTATTCCATTTACAGATGGCGCGGTCATTCGCGCTATGCGACCCATCAATGATCTGCAAGCAAGCATTAACACGTTAACAGCAGGTATTGCCGCGCTGGCAGTTTTGGCATCATTTATCACGGCGCTAATAGCAAGTGTAGTGGTTGGAAGCGCATTGCGTCCAGTATTGAAGTTAACGGCGGCAGCTGAACAGATTGCGCAAACTCAGAAACTAGATGACTCTGGTTTAGCTGAAGCAACTGAAGGCCGAAATGATGAAATTGCCCGGCTATCAGCATCACTGCAATCACTGGTAACGGCGCTAGCTCGAAGTCGCGAGCAGCAGCAACGACTAGTTGATGATGCGGCTCATGAATTGCGAACCCCACTCACATCAATGCGAGCCAATCTAGACTTGATGGAGATGGCTGAAGCAACTGACCGCGGCATCACAGTTGAGCAGCGCGGCGAGATGCTGCGATCAATGAACGAAGAGTTAGTTGAATTAAGTCAGCTGGTCGAAGAGTTAGTGGCATTAGCAAGTCCGGTGCCGACATTGCACGAAGTATCGCAAGAATCAACCGTTGAGTTAGCTGAGTTAGCTAACAACGTAGTTAAACGATTTAGTCGAAGATCCGGCCGAGAGATCACGCTGGATGCGCAACCTACGATGGTGCAAGGCAGAGCTGCGCTAATTGAGCGAGCAATTGCAAATTTGATCGGCAATGCCGTGAAGTTTTCACCAGAGGGAAGCAAGATAAACGTGACAGTTAGAGATGGCATGGTGCTGGTTGATGACGCTGGTGCTGGTATCCCAACTGAGTATCGCTCGCAAGTGCTAGAACGGTTCTGGCGTGCACCCGAATCGCGCGGTCTACCCGGCTCTGGCTTAGGTCTATCAATTGTCAGTGATATGGCGCACTCCCACTCTGGTTCTGTCATTATCGATCAATCACCACTTGGTGGTGCCAGAGTCGGCTTTTTGTTGCCAGAAATAAAAGCGAGTGACATCTAGTTGATGTCACTCGCCTGTGAGGGTTAGATCCATATTCATTAGGGCAGTGAATAGTGATCATCCGTCCCTTCCGGCGAATTAAATTCGCGAAGGACGCTACCCACCGTGAGGTGGT
>JBJOHY010000008.1:0-7460 GCA_046047475.1 Actinomycetota bacterium
AATGTATGAATACGACCACACCGAAGCACAGCAGGCGCAAGCACGTCAAGCGGGAGCGGAGTTTGCGGAATTAGTAACGCAGATGGTTAACCACCGAAAACAGCATCCCACCAGTGACTTGGTAACTGAGTTAGCACTGGTTGAAGAAGCTGGTGAAAAACTTTCACTTCGTGAATTGATTGCCACTTGCGTCCTGCTGCTTAATGCCGGTCATGAAGCCAGCGTTAATGGTTTTGGAAACGGTTTTGTTGCAGCAATGCGGCGGCCTGATCAAGCAGCACTATTGCGAACCAAGCCGCATGAAATTGCTGCCACCGCAGTTGAAGAGTTCCTCAGATTTGATGCGCCGCTGCAACTATTTGAACGCACTGCGACCGCTGATACTGAAATTGGTGGCGTTACCGTATTAACGGGGCAGAAAATCGCGGCGCTACTAGGTTCGGCAAATCGAGATGAAGCGGTGTTTCAAAACTCAGATCAGATGGATCTCACTCGAGATCCAAATCCTCATATCGGCTTTGGCGGCGGCATCCATTTCTGCCTTGGCGCTCCACTGGCTCGATTAGAAATGACCTCCTCGCTACCAGCACTATTTGCCAAATTTCCCAAATTAGAGCTGGCTGAGGATCCGGTAATGCGCCCTACCTTCGTCTTGCGTGGATATGAGCGAGTTTCAGTTACCGCCTAAGGTTCACCCATGAGCAAAATTAATTCTGATGTCCTAATTATTGGTGCAGGTCCCGCCGGTCTCTATGCTGCTTATTACGCCGGCTATCGCGGCATGAGCGTTACCGTGATGGATTCCCTTGATGAAGTTGGCGGTCAAATCTCGGCTATGTATCCAGAGAAATTGATCTTTGATGTCGCGGGCCACCCTGGCGTTAAAGGCCGCGATTTGGTGAACAACTTGGCAACTCAAGCTGGCGCATTTAATCCAACTTACGTGCTTGGGCACCAAGCGGAAGAGTTGGTGCAAACTGATGATGAGTTAATTGTGCAATCTCACAAAGGTCAGCAGATTGTCGCAAAAGCAATAATCATTACTGGTGGAATTGGTACCTTTAAGCCGCGAGCGCTACCGGCTGGCGAAGAGTTTCTTGGTAAAGGCTTGGTTTATTTTGTGCCAGATTTTCAACAACATGCCGGTAAGGACATTGTGATCGTTGGCGGCGGCGATTCGGCATTTGACTGGGCACTAAATCTTCATCCAATAGCGAAATCAATCACCTTAGTTCATCGACGAGAAGAGTTCCGAGCCCATGCCACCACAGTTGAGCAAGTTAAAAAACTAGGCGTAAAAATAATTACTTCAAGTGAAGTCAGTGCAATTAAGGGTGATGAATGGGTTACTGAAGTAAAAGTTACTCATAAAGTCACTAAAGAAGAAACCACACTGCCGGCACAGACTGTTATTGCAGCACTTGGGTTTGTGGCAAATTTGGGTCCATTTACCAAATGGGGTCTAGATGTCCAAGGCCGAAAGATTGCGGTTAACACCAAGATGCAAACAAATCTAGATCGCATCTATGCGGCCGGCGACATCACCACTTACGAAGGGAAAGTGCCGCTAATTGCTGTTGGCTTCGGCGAATCAGCAACCGCAGTTAACAATGCCTACGTCGCGATAAATCCAGATGCTCATCTAAATCCACCACACAGCTCAGGAGATGCTGAGTAGTTAAGGAAGATTGCTGGCATGAAGCGCACCGTTTTGCTGCTCCCCGATCAACTTAACTTTGATCGCGGCGCATTAGCGCAATCAACTCCAGCAGATACCGCGATACTTTTTATTGATAGCGATCGATATCTTGCCAGTCGGCCTTGGCATCGGCAGCGAATATTTTTGTTTTATTCCGCGGTGGCTCACTTTTTAGCTGAAGCAACTGCTGCTGGCTGGCAGGTCAAGTGGTTGCGAGCCGCAGATATGGCAACTGGAATAGTCCAATATCGAACCGAGCATCCTGAATCTGAATTAATTGCTACCCAGCCAAACTCAATTTCGCAGCAATATGCCCTTACGCAATATGGCATTAAGTTAGTTGAGTCAGACTTTTTCCTTACCGCCAGAAGCGAATTTAGTGCCTGGGCAAATAGCCAAAATTCACTCAAGATGGAGAATTTCTATCGGTTGCAGCGAGTAAAGCTAAATATCTTGATGAATGGCGACAAGCCAGTTGGTGATAAGTGGAATTTAGATCATGAGAACCGATTGCCACCACCAAAAGGTAAAACCGATTATCCAAAACCAAAGTCCTACCTACTTGATGAAATTGATCAGCGAATCTGGCGTGAACTAACTGATCGCGATATCCAGCTTTGGGGCGATGAACCAAGCGGAACTTGGGCTACTACCCGAGTTGGTGCGCTAGCTCGATTAGCAGAATTTATTGACACCGGCTTAGCCAGTTTTGGTGCTTATGAAGATGCTATGCCTGCTAACTCATGGAATGTTTATCACTCACTACTAACCCCTTATCTCAATATTGGACTATTAACACCACAAGAAGTTTTGGCCGCAGCTATAACTAAATATGAAACTGGTGATATTCCGCTAGCTAGCATTGAAGGATTCGTCCGACAAATAATTGGTTGGCGCGAATATGTAAATGGCACCTACTGGCACTTTGGCCCAGGATATGAAAAATCAAATGTGCTTGGTGCAACTAAGAAATTACTCCCCCTTTACTGGGATGAAACTAAAACCAAGATGAATTGTGTTAGCAGCATTGTTGGTGATGTGAAAACTCGAGGCTACGCCCATCACATTCCTCGCTTGATGGTGCTCTCAAATTTAGCGTTGTTAGCCGGGGTTGAACCGAGCGAATATCTAGATTGGATGACTAATACTTTTGTTGATGCTTTCGATTGGGTGATGGTGCCAAATGTCATTGGGATGGGACTACACGCAGATGGCGGAGCCATGATGACTAAGCCATATGCCGCAGGTGGTTCTTACATTTCAAGGATGGGCCAATATTGCAACGGCTGTAGTTACGATCCAAAGCTTCGGGTTGGCGAAACTGCCTGTCCATTTACAACGCTGTATTGGGATTTCTTAGATCGACACCAAGCCAGGTTCGAAACGAATCATCGAATGCGACAGCAATACTTTGGGTTGCGAAAACTTAGTGATTACTCGGAAATGAAACAGCGAGCACAACAAGTGCTATCCGGATTAAGTGACGGAACAATCTGAGTGGGCCGCGAGGGACTCGAACCCCCGACACCCGCCTTGTAAGGGCGGTGCTCTAACCAACTGAGCTAGCGGCCCATTTGCTGGGCAGCAAACCTTATCTGGTGACTATCCCAGGCTTGCTAAGGCTTCATGATAAGCGTTGACATCACGTGCCTCACCAGGCGTATTCACGACTAACCAGCGAATTACCCCAGTTTTATCAATCACGAAGGAGCCCCTAGTGCTCATGCCGCGCTCTGGAACAAAAACGCCGTACTTTTCACTCACTTCACCATGGGGCCAGAAATCACTGAGCAACAAATAATCAACGTTCTCGGCTTTTGCAAATGCCGTTAAGGTATATGGCGAATCGCAGGAAATACCAAGTACAACCGCATCAGTTGATGCTGCTGGCATGTTATCTCGAAGCGCACAAACTTCACCGGTGCAGATACCAGTAAATGCAAATGGGAAGAAGAAAACTAAAACATTCTTACCGCGATAATCTGAAAGTGAGACCTTTTGGCCATTGGATGCGGTCAAGGTGAAATCAGGTGCTAGATCGCCAACTTTTAACGTCATCAAAATTCCTATCGCTTTGCTTTTGGAGCTACCAGTCTAGTGCCCTGCCAATTTGGTGCGGCGCTAATTGTGCTGGTTGCCTGCAATCCAGCAGATGGTGCTGCTTCTGTAATTTCTTCAGGTTCGACAAATCCAGTGCGACCAGGTTTTGGGGTTAACAACCAAATTACGCCTTGATCGGTAAGTGGATGAATTGCATCCATTAACGCTTCAACTAGATCGTCGTCACCGTCGCGAAACCAAAATAAAACCATATCGACTACATCGTCAAAGTCGGCATCAACTAACTCGCCGTCAATCGCAGCTGCAATTGCAGTGCGAAGTTGCTCATCACTATCTTCATCCCAGCCAAGTTCTTGCACTACTAAGCCTGGGACCACCCCGAGGCGGGCAGCTAATGCTGCTGCGCTCTCAGCGCTGGAGGTCACCTAATCTCCTTCTGATTTTGCCCACCGGATATGGGTCAGTGGGAGAAGTCAAGACTGGGTAGGCGGATGTGGCAAGTCAGACACCCATCGGGGTGCCATTCCCCCCACGAATAGGCGAGAATAGGGCGGTAAATCTTGAGAGGAAATTGTGAGCGCAGAATTAGAGCAAGAGGCGATGTTGCCCGGCGGAATTCCCACCCAGTATGTCGACACCGATCCGGAGGAGACGGGCGAATGGCTGGAATCCCTAGATGGCGTTATCGATACCAAGGGAACCCAGCGCGCAAACCAGCTCATGCTTTCCATGCTGCGACATTCAGCTGAGCGCAACATTGGTTTGCCGCTGGTTCGCTCTACTGATTACATCAACACCATCTCGCCGGAGATGGAACCTGAATTTCCTGGCGATGAAGTATTAGAAAAAAAGATTCGTCGATTGATGAGATGGAATGCGGCAATCATGGTGCATCGCGCACAGCGACCAGGAGTTGGTGCCGGCGGTCATATCTCAACTTACGCATCAAGTGCTTCACTTTATGAAGTTGGTTACAACCACTTCTTCCGTGGCAAAAATCATCCAGGTGGTGGCGATCAAATTTTTTACCAAGGTCACGCCTCCCCTGGTATGTATGCGCGAGGTTTTGTTGAAGGCCGAATCACTGAAGCGCAGATGGATGGCTTTAGACAAGAGTTATCGCAATCACCAAATGGATTGCCGTCTTATCCGCACCCAAGATTGATGCCAGATTTTTGGGAATTCCCAACCGTTTCAATGGGGCTTGGCCCACTTCATGCAATTTATCAAGCTCGATTTAATCGCTATCTTCATAATCGAGGAATAAAAGACACCAGTGATCAGCAGGTCTGGGCATTTCTAGGCGATGGTGAAATGGATGAACCAGAATCAACTGGTGCAATTCGATTAGCTGCTAGAGAAGATCTAGATAACTTAACTTTTGTCATTAACTGTAATTTGCAGCGACTTGATGGTCCAGTTCGCGGCAATAACAAGATCATTCAAGAGCTGGAGGCAATCTTCCGTGGCGCTGGTTGGAATGTAATCAAAGTTATTTGGGGACGCGAATGGGATCCGCTGCTTGCGGCAGATTCTGATGGCGCACTGATTGATTTGATGAATCGAACTCCAGATGGTGACTTCCAAACCTACAAAGCCGAAGATGGCGCATATGTGCGAGCAAACTTCTTTGGTCGCGACCCGAGAACGGCTGCGCTAGTTGCTAACTGGAGCGATGATGAGATCTGGAATCTAAAGCGCGGTGGCCACGATTATCGAAAACTATATGCGGCATATAAAGCTGCAACCGAACATAAAGGTCAACCAACTGTAATTTTGGTGAAGACCATTAAGGGTTACACCTTGGGTCAAAGTTTCGAGGGCAGAAATGCTACTCACCAGATGAAGAAGCTAACCGAGGACGATCTAAGAGGATTTAGAGATCGCCTCCAAATTCCAATTGCCGATGCAGCACTGGATAAATATCTACCCCCTTATTACAAACCAAGTGAAGATTCCGATGAAATGCAGTATCTGCATGAACGTCGCCGCGCATTAGGTGGATATCTGCCTAGCCGACGAACAGTGGCAAAGCCACTACCGCAACCAAGCGAGAAAGCATTTGAATTCTCCCGCCGCGGATCTGGCAATCAGCAGGTGGCATCAACGATGGCATTTGTTCGACTACTAAAAGAGTTACTTAAAGAAGAAGGTATGGGACCTAGATTCGTCCCGATTGTGCCAGATGAAGCTCGCACGTTTGGTATGGATTCGTTATTCACTTCGCACAAAGTTTATTCACCCCACGGTCAGCGTTACACCTCAGTTGACCGCGAATTATTCCTTTCTTATAAGGAAAGTGAATCCGGTCAAGTACTTGAGGAAGGAATTACTGAGGCTGGCGCTATGTCGTCTTGGTTAGCTGCAGGCAGTTCCTATGCCACACATGATGAGCCGATGATTCCGGTTTATGTTTTCTATTCCATGTTTGGTTTTCAGCGAACTGGAGATCAATTCTGGGTAGCACTCGATCAGATGTCTCGCGGGTTTATTCTGGGAGCAACTGCTGGTCGCACCACACTTAACGGTGAAGGCCTACAACATCAAGATGGTCACTCGCCGATACTCGCTGCAACTAATCCTGCGGCCATGATTTATGACCCAGCATTCGGCTTTGAGATTGCACACATAGTTAAAGATGGCCTAAAGCGGATGTATGGCGAGAACCCAGAGAGCATCTTCTATTACTTCACCGTTTACAACGAACCAATTGATCAACCGGCAGAACCAGATAACTTGGATGTAGCTGGCTTGTTAAAGGGTCTGTATCGATTCAAGCCAGCACCTGACGGTAGCGGAGCAAAGATCTCAATTTTGGCATCAGGCATTTCGCTGCCATGGGCAATCAAGGCCCAACAGATTCTGAATGATAAATGGAATGTGCAAGCTGAGATTTGGTCAGTCACATCTTGGTCAGAGCTTCGCCGAGATGGGTTAGCAGTTGATCGCGAAAACTTCTTGAATCCAAGTGCCACGCCAAAAGTTCCATTCGTAACCCAGCAATTGGCATCCGCAATTGGACCGATCGTTGCGGTTAGTGATTACATGCGACAGGTGCCAGATCAGATCAGACAATGGGTGAAACAGGACTTCTATTCACTCGGAACTGATGGTTGGGGCATGAGCGATACTCGCGGCGCACTTCGCCGCCACTTCTTAGTAGATGCCGAGTCCATCGTGACCCAGGCCCTAACCGCTCTGGCAGCCAATGGCAGCATTTCTGCGGACCTGGTAACTAAGGCGCTGGCTGAATACAACCTAAGCGATCCCAAGGCGGCAGATGCCGGAAATACTGAAGGATCGGGCTGATTTTTCACATTTGAGCCCTAATTCACCGGGTCAACCCGTGAGTAATGAAGTACGGTGGGACAAATGTTGTGCGTGGTAGCCCCAGGTCAGGGCGCTCAAACTCCAGAAATGCTTTCGCCGTGGCTGGAGCTCCCCGGCGTAGCCGAATTGCTTGCCGAATGGTCAGCCGCCAGCAAAGTTGATCTACTGCTTCATGGCACCAAATCCGATGCTGAAACCATTCGAGACACCGCGATTGCCCAAGCGTTACTAGTGGCTAATTCACTGCTGAGCATAAAAGCCCTCTTCCCGGAACGACTAGATCTGCTGCGACAAGTTCATCTTGTTGCAGGTCACTCCGTTGGCGAGTTAGCCGCAGCTGCTATCAGCGGTGTGATTAATGATGAAGCAG
>JBJOHY010000009.1:0-2677 GCA_046047475.1 Actinomycetota bacterium
GTTGCAATTCTGGTTTGATCGCCCGCTGCTTCACCAGGCATCCGCACTCCAGGCACAATCAATTTTATTTCGTCGCCAAAAGTCCGCCGTAACGTTGCAACTTCATGCGGTGAACATACAATTGCTCGACAACCAGCTTTCACGCTAACTTCAGCTAACCGCAAAACTAGATCAGAAATCTGTTGATCTGAAAAAACTGAGACATCATCTTGACTCATCGACGTTAGAATTGTGACCGCAGCAATATCTATTTCTTCTGCTTCAACAACTGCAGCTTTCAGCATTTCTGGCCCACCACTGGCATGTACCGTAAGCACATTTGGCTTTAACGATTTTATGCTGGATATTGCACCAGCAACTGTTTGCGGAATGTCATGAAGCTTTAAATCAAGAAATAGTTGACTACCATGAAGTTTTTCTTGAATTTGCTTGACGCCGTCATTGCCATCTCGCAGATATGACTGCAAGCCCACTTTAACCATTGCTACTTCTGCCCCGAGCAGATTAGTTAACTCAACGGCACGTGACAGTGTTGGTACATCAAGCGCAATTGCAATCGGCGCCCTCATCGTGTCGCCTCAAAAACAGTATGCGCATAGCCCACGGCGTCGCTCAGGCGTGAAAAACCTAGATTGCCCAACTCTTCGCGCAATTCGCGCTGAATTCGAAACGGCGCACCTGGGTCATTAAAAATACTCGTACCCACACTAACCGCTGAAGCTCCAGCGAGAATAAATTCCATCGCGTCTGCCCCGGAGCGAATTCCACCCATACCCAAAATTGGCAAATTAGGTAGTGCTGCATGTACTTGCCAAATTGCTCTAACCGCAACTGGACGGATTGCTGGCCCCGACAAACCACCTGTGCCACCTGATAACACTGGTCGAAGTTTGTCTAAATCAATCACCATACCTAATAACGTGTTGATCATGGCAACGCCATCTGCGCCAGCATCAACGACGGCGCGAGCGATGCTAGTGATGTCAGTAACATCTGGCGTCAATTTAGCGATGACAGCTACGTTTACACCCAGAGCACGTCTCACTTCAGTTACCGCTGCTGCTGAAGCGCCAGGATCACAGGCAAAAACTTGACCGCGGGATTCGACATTAGGGCAAGAGATATTGACCTCAACCGCAGTTAGCCAATCTAGATCACGCAATTTACGAGCAATTCGGCCATATTCTTCAACAGTATTGCCAGCAATTGAAACCACGGTTCGCACTTTTCGTTGCTGCAGCCAAGCTAAATCGTTTTCCAAAAATTGATCAATGCCCGGCCCCTGTAATCCAATGCCGTTCAACATGCCACTTGGTGTTTCTGCCATTCGAGGTGTAGCGCGTCCAGAGCGTGGCTCAATCATGATTGACTTGGTAACAATTCCACCGATGGCTGCGATATCGAAATAATTATCAAGTTCTTGACCGCTTGCGGCACAACCTGAAGCGGTGAAAACAGGTGCTGGAACTTTGCTACTACCAATACGAGCACTGGTATCAACCAAAAGTGAATCGACTCGATTCGAAGTTGGTCCATTACCCCTCAGTGATGTGCCAACCATTAGTGACCAACCATTCCGTCCGCACCAAATACATCGCTAGGCAATTTGTTGATATCGGAAAAACGCACCGAGACACCATCAAAAATTGGGCCAGCTACGCAAGATCGGGTCATTTTGGTCACGCCAGAGTCGTCAATTATCGGAAGCACGCAGGTCATGCAGACCCCAATGCCACATGCCATTGCCTCTTCGACTGCAACCTGGGCGACTGCACCATGAGCAATACTTATTTCAGTAACTGCAGCGAGCATGCCCATTGGGCCACAGGCATAAACCACAGCAGCGTTGTGTTTTTGCAGTATCTCTGGCAAAACATCAGTAACTCTGCCCATAACGCCGATTGAGCCGTCTTCCGTTGTAACAGTTAATGTGCCGCCAATACGTCGTGCTTCAAGTTGACCATAAACACGTTGATCATTTGCCGCTCCCAAAATAGTGTCGATCCGGCAACCACGCTGGGTTAATACCTTCCCTAGCCACGGCAAATTTGCCGCACCATAACCGCCTCCAACCAAAACCACCGGAACTGGATTTTTTGGAATCGGATACGGTTTGCCGAGCGGACCTACTACATCTAGCGAATCATCACGCTTCCGGGAGACTAGCCATCTAGTGCCTGGGCCATCTGCGCTAACCACAATTTCTATTACGCCGCCATAAGCTGATCGATCATCGACTGATGCGATGCTAAATGCTCGCCTAAGCAGCATCGCAGAGTTTTCTCCCCCAACCGCAACAGTTATGAATTGTCCAGGACGTGCGATCTCGGCAATCCCGCTGCAAGCAATTGCAATTACCGAATAACTTCCAGATTTTCGAACACTTAGAACTTTTCCAATGGTCTGAACAGGCTTAGCGCTCACATGTCACCAACCATCCGAGCATCCTGGGCATACTCTTGTAATGACTTCACAGCGTACTTGGAACTGCGCCTTGCTTCAATTCCCTCGACTGCGGCAGCCAAACCAGAAATTGTGGTGATAGAGGGCACGGAAGCAGTCACTGCTGCGGTTCTGATTTCGTAACCATCAACTCTTGCTCCAGTTCCGTACGGAGTGTTTACCACTAAAGCGATCTCACCAGACAAGATAGCATCGACGGTAGTTTTTGCACCGC
>JBJOHY010000010.1:0-2713 GCA_046047475.1 Actinomycetota bacterium
AAATGGTGGCAGCGTCGGTGGACCATCAGGAGTTCCGGTAATTGATGCGAAACCACTCATCGCTTCAGCTAGTGTGCCAAAACCAGGTCGGCTGGCATAAGGACCAATCTGACCAAAGCCGGTTACTCGGGCCAGAACTAATTTTGGATTTATCTTGGCTAACTCGTCATATCCCAATCCCCATTTTTCTAGCGTGCCTGGTCGAAAATTTTCAATGACTACGTCGGCATCTTTGATCAGTTGCTTAAAGATCTCTTGGCCTTCCGGCGAGCCTAGGTACAGCGTTACTGACTTCTTATTGCGAGCCAGCATCTTCCACCACAAACCAACGCCATTCTTGCTCGAGCCATGGGTTCTAACCGGGTCCCCATTCTTGGGGTGCTCGATCTTGATTACTTCAGCGCCAAAATCAGCCAACATGGTGGCTGCCATGGGGCCAGCAAACAAGGTGGCAATATCAATCACTTTGATGTCGTTAAGGGCTTGGCTCACGAGGCGCTCACTCCTTGCATGGGATTAGGAGGGATAGCGTATTGGGTCGGCGGAGCCTGGTCTAAAAATGTGGCTGCTGACCAACTTCGCACTATAGTTATGAGAGTTAATAGGAGTAACCAAATGAAATTAATTGCAATCACCCCAATTCATGTCACCGATGCTGAGCTAGCTCGTCGCCAAGAGCGTTATCAGCGAATTGCACCTGCTGGCGTGACAATTGAGCTGCGCAACTTGGATGCGCCAGCAGCTCCAACTGCCTTAGATCAAGAATCTGATGTTCGCAAATCTGATAGCGGGATTGCGCAAACTATTACGGAACTAAATGAAGATGGTTTTGATTTCGTAATGCCAGATTGCGTTTTAGATCCAGGTTTTCGGCCCGCCACAAATCGACAAGTTGTGGGAATGTTAGAAACTGTGGTTTCGCATCTAGCTGAACAAGGAGAGCGAATTGGCGCAGTTACCCGCAACGAATCAATTGGTGCTGAGTTAGTTCGGCGAGTTGGCGAATATGGTCATGCTGATAAATTTGTTGGTCTAGAAGTGCTCAACTTAAGTTTTGATGCCATAAATGATGAAGAGCTGTGGCATGAAGCGCTCGCTAAAGCTGTTGATGTGCTCGCCGCCAAAGGTGCAACGGTAGTAATAAATGGTTGTTCTGCCGTAAACGTAAATCAAGCTCAGATTAAGTTGCCAGTTGTTGACCCAGCGGAGTTAGCGCTTAAATTAATTGCGCTATCACGCGCTGCCGCAAAGTAGGAAAACTTATGGCTAAGTACGACCTGATTGTGGCTGGTGCGGGTGGCGGCTTAATTGGCGCGATCAAAGCAGCGCAGTTAGGCAGCAAAGTGCTGTTAATTGATGCCTCTCCTGACTTTCTAACTACTTGCAACACGTCAAGAACAACCGGCATGTTTCCAGCAGCAGGTTCAAGATGGCAGCGGGAACTTGGCGTAGTTGATTCACCAGAGATTTTTACTAGCGACATCATGGCAAAAACCAAAGGCGAAGCAGATCCAGTTGCCACGAAAGCGCTAACCGAGGTCAGCGTTGAAGTGATGGAATGGATGGCAGATTCGCTGAATGTGCCATGGGAATTAGTAACTGATTTTCATTACCCAGGGCATTCAGTAGATCGATGTTTAAGTGTGAAAGGCCGAAAAGGCCATCTGATCATGCGACCAATTTGGGATCAAGTAAAAACTGGATTATTTGATTTTATGCCAAGCACTCGATTAGTTGATGTTGAGCTAACTGATGGTCGGATTAGTGCTGCCGTGGTGGTTGATGAGCAAGGAAATAAGCAATCAATTCCTACCGATAACTTGCTGCTCGCAACAAATGGCTATGGGGCAAATAAAGAATTAGTGAAAAAATACAATCCAGAAATTGCTGAGGTTTACTATCACGGATCACCTCACTCCAACGGTGAAGCGATGACCATTGGTGAAAAAGTTGGTGCCGAGTTGGGCTATTTAGATGCCTATCAAGGACATGCCGCAATTGCCTCTCACGCAAACACTTTGGTCGGTTGGGCAACCATCATGCAAGGCGGATTTATCCTCAACTTAGCAGGAGATCGGTTTGGCGATGAGTCTTCTGGTTATTCCGAATATGCCGCAATACTTAACGCGCAGCCCGAATCAACTGGCTGGCTAATCATTGATCAAGAGATTCACCAAGGTTCACTGTCATTTAAGGAATATGAAGTCACCTCCGATAGCGGTGCGATCATTTGGGCAGATTCAATTGCTGTGCTGGCGGAAAAGATTGATCTCCCGGTTGCTAAATTGGAGTCTGCGGTTTCATATGCTGCGGATGTGTTTGCCGGGAAAACTACCGACCCGTTTGGTCGAAAGAAATTTGAAAAACCGCTTCGCGCCCCGTTTGCCGCAATTAAATTGCGGCCATCGCTGTTCCATACTCAAGGTGGCTTGAAGGTAACGGAGAATGCGGAAGTAGTTTCAACAACTGGTGAGGTTATTCCGGGCCTTTATGCAGCCGGTGGCGCTGCCGTTGGTATTTCTGGACATGGCTCAGCGGGATATCTAGCAGGCAATGGTCTGCTTGCAGCAGTTGGTTTTGCCTATTTAGCTGCCAAAGCAGTTGCGGCAAAACTTAGTTAAGCACGCCAGTTTCGCCAAAATCATTCCAAACCATCTGCTCCACAATTAGGCCATCTTCAATAACAAACACATCCACATATCTAATGCCTTCA
>JBJOHY010000011.1:0-4133 GCA_046047475.1 Actinomycetota bacterium
GGTCAAAACAGACAATTACTAGGCAATTTTCCAGATTTTTCTGGAAATTAACTTGATTGTTTCCCACTCAGCGTGATGCTTAACTGCTCCCAACGGTCGATTTCGCAGCCATTAGTGCGAGTGAATTTCCGATTTACCTTCTTGCCAGCCCAACGACCAGTGACTTTTGCCTGCTGTTCGCCGCCATAGATCATGGTGCACGCTTCATCTGGTGCTGGGCGCAGAAATGGATTCCTGTCCGAACGCAGCTCCGCGCACGCCAATTTAGCTGCTGGATGAGGCCCGCCAGCAGGTCGACAGGTTAAATTCCAAGATACCGCAGTCGCAACTGCTGATTCTCGATAAACAATCTTTAACTGGTAATTTCGGTTAGCCGATGCAGGCGGTGCAATGATGAACAGCGAAAATATTGTTAAGCAAACAAATAATCTCTTCATTAAATCAACTCCGGTTGACTATTTCCAGCCTCACTAATTGCTTGTCTAATATTTACTCGAGTTAGTAATAGTCCACCAACGATAAAAAACACAATAAGCGCCAAAATGGAAGTTCGGTAGCTGCCAGTTAAGGTGAGGCTGAGGCCAAATAAGAAGGTACCTATCCAGGAAGTACCACGCTCGGCAATTTCGTACACCGCAAAATACTGTGCTTCTTGGCTGCGCGGAATCATCTGACTAAATAATGATCTAGAGAGTGCTTGCGATCCGCCGAGCACAAGTCCGATCAAGGCCGCAAGCAAGTAGTAGGTGAGGGCATCTTCTTGCGGAATGAAGTAAGCCATCACCACAGCAAAGGTCCAGATTGCTAGCGATCCAAGCAATACTTTTCTGCTACCTAGCGTTGCCGCTAGTTTGCCCAGCGATAGCGCACCAATTAACGCCACAAATTGCACGATCAAAATCGCCACAATCAAGTCAGATTGGGGGAGCAGTAATTCAATTGCGGCATAGGTGCCAGCCAGTGCAATTACGGTTTGTATGCCATCGTTATACAACAGGTAAGCAATTAGAAATTTCAGCGTTTGCGGGTATTTTCGCGCTGCCTTAGCAGTTTGTACCAAATCAGTTAATGAAATTCGGATCGCAGCAACACCAACTGTTCCAGTTGAACGGTTAAAGCCATTCAATCCTTTGAGTGAAACTAACGTGAAAAGCAACCACCAGGCACCGGCGCTAATTAGTGAAATTCTTACCGCAGCCGATTCAGCAATACCAATTGATTCAGCGCTTAAGAACAGTGCTACATTGGCCAGCAACAAGCCGCCCCCACCTAGATAACCAAGCCCCCAGCCTTTGGATGACACGGCGTCACGTTCGTCTGGCGATGAAATATCAGGCAAGTAAGAGTTGTAAACCACAATAGAAGAGCCAAATGAAACATTAGCCACCACTAATAGCAGTGCGCCCAATTGGTAATTTGCTTCAGTGATGAAATACATCAGCATAGTTGAGATTGAGCCAAGTGCTGCAAAAAAACCTAACAAATGGGTTCGTCGCTTAACATGATCTGCTAACGCTCCCACAATTGGTAACGTGATTACCTGTAGTAGCACTGAGATCGAAATGGTGTAGGGGAAAAGACTTTCCGCCGCCATGGGAATACCCAGTACTGAAATAAATCCAGAGCTATCTGATCTAGCTTGGGCAAGTTCTGTTAAGTAAGGCCCAAGAAAAACGGTAACTACCGTGGTTGAGAAAGCAGAGTTGGCAAAGTCATACAAGTACCAAGAGCGCTGCACCCGAGTTGATCTCATGGCAGTAGTTTGGCTAAAAAACTCCGTTTAGTCGCCGAAACCGCCGGAATTAATGACTTTTAGTTGGGTTTGGCAGGTCTTTTGCAATCTCAATACCCCAATCGCCTGCTTCTTCCAACTCATGCACAGTGTGGGCTTTGGCCGCCGCAAGCTCTGCTGCCGTTGGCATTGGCACCTGATCCACATACCACCATCGATTTAGTCGATGCTGCAGTTTCTTTGCCCATAGACGCGGCGTCTTAACGCCGTTTTCGTCCTTTTCAGCCGGTGGCGGAAGCATTGGCAGCTCAGTTCTGGCAAGCAGCACTGCCTTTACCTCATCACTTAATGGTTCATGGACTTCAATGAACTCGCCGCTTGGTAGGCGAAGTAGTCGACCAGTTGGATCGCCATGTAGTAGTCGCTCCCGATCTTTGTGCTGCAGTGATAAACAGATGCGTTTAGTAATTACAAACGCAATTGGTGGCACCACAATTATCAACACGCGAATTACTCGAGTCATGTCATTAATTGACAAGTTCAACATCTGCGCGATGATGTCGTTACCACCAGAGATCCATAGGAATCCGTAGAAAGTAAGCGACATTACGCCAATTGCGGTTCGATTTGGATTATTGCGAGGACGCTCCAAAATGTGATGAACTCGCTTGTCGCCGGTGATCCATTGCTCAATCCATGGATAAAGCGCGAGCAGCGTGAACATGATTCCCGGCACCACAACTGCTGGAATCAGAATGTTTGGACTTAGGGTGAATAGTCCAGGTACGGTAATTTCCCAATTGGGCATAATGCGGGTTCCGCCATCTAGCCAACCGATATACCAATCTGGCTGTGATCCTGCCGTAACTTGGTCAGGCATGTATGGCCCGTATTTCCAAATCGGGTTAATAGTTACCAAGCCTGAGATAAACACTAAGAAGCCAAACACAATAAAGAAGAAGCCGCCAGCTTTTGCCATATATACCGGCAGCAGGGGATAGCCAACAACATTTTCATTGGTTCGCCCAGGTCCTGGATACTGCGTATGCTTTTGATACCAAACCATCATCAAGTGTGCCGTGATTAGCGCCAACATAATTCCAGGCACGAGCAGCACGTGAATTGTGTATAGCCGCGGAATGAAGTCTAGGCCGGGGAATTCACCGCCGAATACCAAGAATGAAACGTAAGTGCCAATCACTGGAATTGCTAACGCAATGCCGGATGCAATTCTTAGTCCAGTGCCACTTAACAAATCATCTGGCAGCGAGTAGCCAGCAAAACCTTCCAGGATTGCGAGCACTAGTAATCCAACACCAATGACCCAATTCAACTCACGAGGCTTACGGAATGCGCCCGTGAAGAAAACGCGAAGTAAGTGAACGGTGATTGCAGCTACGAAAAGCAACGCACCCCAGTGATGCACCTGCCGCATCAATAAGCCACCACGAACATCAAATGAGATCTCGAGAGTGGAGGCGTATGCCTCACTCATCTTGATTCCCTTTAGCGGTAAATATGAGCCGTCATAAACAATTTCAACCAATGATGGCTTGTAGAAAAACGTTAGATACACACCAGATAGCAACAAAATAATGAAAGAATAAAGCGCAATTTCACCGAGCATAAAGGACCAGTGATCTGGAAACACCTTCTTAATGTTTCGCTTAATGAAACCAGAGGTGCTGAATCGATCATCTAGATACTTGACCGTGCCGTCGATTGATTTATCGACCGGGCCACGAGTTACGTTGCTGCTCATCCACGCTCCCAGAAACTAGGTCCTACTGGTTCTTGAAAATCTGATACTGCAATTAAATAACCTTCTTCATCAACGCTAATTGGCAGCTGTGGCAGTCGGCGGGCGGCAGGGCCAAAAACCACATTGCCCGAGTCAGCCAGATCAAACGTTGACTGATGGCACGGACAGAGCAAATGATGGGTGCGATGCTCATAAAGCGCAATCGGACAGCCGACGTGCGTGCAGATCTTGGAGAACGCCACAATGCCTTGATAGTCCCAACCTTCACCTTGCATGGTGCGAAGTTGTTCAGGCGTCATTCGTACGACCAAGATTGAGGTTTTAGCACGGGCGTTGAGATTGTGATTTTCTTCTTCCCACTCATGCAGATTTTCTGGATGTGCTGACACCAGCGAGCCAACTGAGAAGTCTTCCGGACGAAGATATCTACCAGTCGGATCTGTAACTAACCGCACTCCTTTTGCCCACAGGGTTTCGCGAAGCTCGTTTTTAGGTAGCGGACCAAAATCCAGAGCAAGCACAACTGCTGGAAGTGGCAGCACCGCCATTGCAGTTAAGAGTGATCGTCGAACAATTTTGCGAGTAGCAAAACCGGATTCAACTCCACCTTCGCGGATCTCTTGCATAACTGATTCGCGA
>JBJOHY010000012.1:0-14828 GCA_046047475.1 Actinomycetota bacterium
ATTAGATCTTCAGCGCGAGCGCGTATTCGTTCTGGCTCCAGCAAAACAACGGTAGATTTGTTAGGTAACAGTTGCACTAACGTAGTCAACTCTCCAACTAATAGTGGTGCCAATGATTCAACGCCTTCAATCAGCTGGCCAGCTGCAATTGCGCTTAGCGATTCAGTAAAGAGTGGATACTTTTCTGCCAATTCGGCAGCTCGAGCCTTAACCGCTTCGGTTAGCAATATTTCCCGGCAAGTTGGAATAACTACCTGGGTAACTGGAGCATTGATGCTTCGTTGATCTGCCACATTAAATTTACGAAGCTGCTCGATTGTGCTGTCCCAAAACTCGATTCGCACTGGATGGTCATCTAATGGCGAAAATACATCCACAATTCCGCCGCGCACCGCCAACTGACCCCGTCGCTCAACTAAATCCACCCGTTCATACCCCAGCAGCACTAACTGACGAGCAAGATCTGAAATCTCAATCTCTGCACCTGCCTGCAGCGTTAACGGTGCGATTCCACCTAGATCCGCGGCAAATGGCTGCAGTAAAGATCGAAGCGGAGCACAGATCACATCGAGTTGTTCGCCAGTCTTGATTCGGTGAATTAACGCTAACCGTTTACCAACAACTTCCCGACTAGGGCTTAATTTTTCATGTGGCAGCGTTTCCCAGGACGGGAAAACTTCTACCGATAACTGCGGCGCAAGTGATTTAAGTGCAGCTGCCAGATCTTCACTTTCCCGACCGGTTGCAGTAACTGCAACAATAGTTTGTGATTTTTCTGCTGCTGACGCAATAACAAATGGCTGCAACGATTTGATTGTATTAATTATTTGGCTGTCTGAAAAACCATTTGACTTAAGTTGCTTTAAGCCAGGCAGTTGTTGACTGAACTCAAGCAAACCAGATAATGACACTTGCTACCAATCTATTTTTTCAAAGTGTTGCGTCATCTCAGGGGATGCTAAATAAACTGAAGTCAATTTGACATTGGCTTGGTTGTATTTAATGTCGGAGCCATCAGCATGCTTCACCGTAATTCCAGCAGCCTTGGCAATAGCAAATGGTGCTGCGGCATCCCATTCACTAAGGCCTCCATCATGCACATACAGCTGGGCCGTCCCAGTCAATAAGGCAGCAGTCTTGGCACCAGCAGATCCAACTTCCAATAACTCCAGCTGCTGATCTATGCCAGCAGCCGTTAATAACTGGTCGATCTGGGAACGAATTTGATCTAATTGTTTTGGTGGTCGAGTTCGGCTCACAACAATTTTTGGTCCATCCGTGGGCCACGGCGGAATTGCTGGCGGCTGATCGGTGCTAAACAACTGATCCAACGCTGGCAGATAAATTGCGGCATCGGTGATGTCATTTGTTGTGCGCTGCCAAAGTGCAATATGAACTGCCCAATCCCATCGTCCTTCACCGTACTCCCAAGTGCCATCAAGTGGATCAATGATCCAAACCCGGTCAGCCGTTAGCCGATTAGAGTCATCAATTGCTTCTTCACTTAATATTGCGTCAGCCGGGCGATGCTTAGCAATTAGCTCAGCAATTAGTGCTTGTGACTTGGCATCGCCAGCGTCACGCAGATCATCTAGGTCGCCAGAAAAACCAACCCGCAACTCAAGAAGCAACTTGCCCGCGGAAGTTGCCAATAATTTGGCGAGTTCAATATCTGTCAAATTCAACTTATTCATCTCCTCGATGAAACTCATTCTGAGTTGCGGCTAACCCATTTAACATTAACGATTCGATCAGCTTTTCCGTTCGATCAAACATCTCTGGCAGTAATGGTTTTTCAGAACTACTAAAGTTCTTGAGTACAAAATCCGCTGGGTCTTGCGCGCCAACCGGTCGGCCAATTCCCATTCTGACTCGGTAGAAATCACCCGTACCAATTGAAGCCCGAATGCTTTTCAGGCCATTGTGACCATTATCGCCGCCACCGAACTTAACTCGCAGGGAAAGCGCTGGAATATCCAGTTCATCATGCAACACAACTAGCGAATCTGCAGCCAAGTCGTAATACTTCATTAAGCCAGAAACTGGTCCGCCTGATTCATTCATGTATGAAAGTGGGTTAGCTAAAATTACCTTTACGCCAGCTAACCTAGTTTCAGCAACGGCAGCATTCACTCGCTTATGTTTAGCAAGTTTCTCGCCTAGTGAATTAACTAACTCAGTTACAGCACTAGCACCGATGTTATGTCTAGTGCCAGCGTAAGTTGTTCCAGGATTTCCCAGGCCAACAATTAACCAAGTTTTTTTCTCGGTCACAATTGATTAAGAGCGGGCTGCAACTTCAGCAGGAGTGAGCAAAACTAAATCTACATGCTTTACCGAATTGCGAATGTAGTCTTTCTGCACATCTCTTGCCCCGCAGGCAACGGTTTTGCCGGCAACGTCCAACTCAATTACATTGCGTAGGTCTCGCAATGCCAAGCCCAAGTCATGGGCATCTACAGCGTAGTGATTTGCGGCACCACCCTGGCCATAAACCACAACTGGCACCTGGCCAGCGCTTCGCAAGCGACGTGATGCGCCTTTGCCAAACTCATTTCGTGGATTTGCGGTTAACTTAACAACTGCCATTTTTGCTCCTCGTGGTCGAAATCTGGCTTCAGCAGGCATCAGTTTCGCCACGTCGATGACGGTATTGAACCCTCGCCGAAGCAGAACGAACCTTAGCGAAGGGGCAACGGATGAATTAACTCAGGGTTAGTGATCCTTAAATAGCATTGGTTGATCTTCAACCAATCTAGTCACTGATCCCTCTGAGAATACTTCCCGAACTGCCTCAGCTAGCAATGGTGCAATTGAGAGCACCGTTAATTTGTTGAATCGCTTCTCTGGCGCAATTGGCAGCGTATCGGTCACAATTACTTCACTAATTGGCGCATTGTTTAGCCGCTCTGCTGCTGGCGGGCTCAAAATGCCATGGGTTGCCGCAACCATCACACTCGCCGCACCGTTTTCCATCAGCGTCTCAGCTGCTGTAGCAATTGTTCCGCCGGTATCGATCATGTCATCAACTACGACGCAAATGCGATTTTTAACATCTCCCACAACTTCAAACATCTTTACTTGATTTGGCACATTGGGATCGCGGCGTTTATGAATAATCGCTAGCGGGCTACCCAACACATCAGTCCAACGTTCAGCAACGCGAACTCGACCAGCATCTGGTGATACCACGGTTATTTGTTTGGGATCGGCTTTTGATCGCACATGCGCTGCTAACAAATTCAGGGCAAACAGGTGATCAACCGGACCATCAAAAAAGCCTTGGATTTGAGATGTGTGTAGATCTACCGTAATGATGCGATCTGCGCCAGCTGTTTGATATAAATCAGCCATCAATTTTGCCGTAATTGGTTCGCGACCCCGATGTTTCTTATCCTGTCTGGCATAACCATAAAACGGCATGATCACACTAATTCGTTTCGCAGAAGCGCGACGCAACGCATCAATCATGATTAGGTGTTCCATAATCCATTTATTGATCGGCTCAGTGTGTGCTTGCATTACAAATGCATCAGCACCGCGCACTGATTCTTCAAATCGAACAAAGATTTCACCGTTGGCGAAGTCATAAGCGGTGGTTGGCACAATCTCGACACCTAACTCATTGGCTACCCGTTGTGCCAGTTCCGGGTGCGATCTACCGGCAAACAACATTAATTTCTTATTGTTGTTATGCGTTAGCGTCATGCTTCCTCCGAGTTATTTGATGGTGGGAAGATATCTGATTCTGGGTGCTTTTCCGCGGCAGCAGCACTCTTACTTCCAGCGCGTTTACGTAATACCCAACCAAAAATATTTCGTTGACGACTTCGTGCAACTGCCATTGCCCCTGGCGGAACATTTTCGGTAATTACCGATCCCGCTGCGGTGTATGCGCCATCACCAATCTCAACTGGTGCGACCAACATGCTGTCTGATCCGATTCGAACCTGATCGCCAACTACAGTTTTATGCTTATTCTCGCCGTCATAGTTAACAAATACAGTTGAAGCACCAATGTTTGATCCTTCGCCGATCTCCGCATCGCCAACATAGGTTAAGTGTGGCACTTTGCTGCCGCGGCCAATTCGACTCTTCTTCACTTCAACGAATGCACCAACTTTGGCGTTCTCGGCCAGATGTGTTTCTGGTCGGAGAAAACTAAATGGACCAACGTTGGCTCCAGCCGAAATTGTCGCTTCAATGCATCTGCTGCTAACCACAGTTGCACCTTCCCCAACAATGCAATCTCGCAGCACCGAATCTGGACCAATAGTGGCGCCGGTGGCAACATTGGTGCTGCCTTCAAGATAAACGTTTGGATAAAGCACGACATCGGGCGATAGTTGAACTGTGACATCTATCCAAGTTGAGCTCGGGTCAATCATGGTGACGCCTTGTTGGAGCCAATATTGGGCTATTCGATCTGATAACAATCCATTTGCCTGCGCTAATTGTTCTTTATCGTTTACGCCCATCACGTCATCAGCATCAACCAAAGCTGCCAGGACTTTTCCGCCACCATCAGCAATTGCCTTAACAACGTCAGTTAAGTACTTCTCGGATGCGGCGTTGTCAGTAGAAAGATTCGCCAGATGTGTAACTAAGTGTTCGTGCTTGATGGCGTATATGCCAGAGTTGATTTCCAAAATCTCCCGCTGTTCATCGGTGGCATCTTTTTCTTCCACAATCGCGGTCACCAACTCACCAGCACGAATAACTCGCCCATAGCCGGTTGGATCAGCAAATATGGAAGTTAATACGACCGCATCATGGCTTAAGTCAGCCAGTGGTTGCAAGGTTTGCGGCTGAATCAGCGGGATATCGCCAGCCAAAACCACGACTTTGTCGGTTGGCTGCAGCTTTACTCCCGTTTTACTCAATGCCGCTAGGGCAACTGCGGTGGCATCCCCAGTGCCGTTTTGCTCCTCTTGAACCGCAGCAATTGCGTGTGGAAACTTATCCGACAAAAACTCCAACACCGCTGCGCGATGATGACCCACAACCACAACAAGATGATCTGGCGAAATTGAGTTAGCGCAATTTATTACATGATGCAAAATTGGTTGGCCAGCAATTGGGTGCAAAACTTTCGCCAGATTAGATCGCATTCGCGTGCCTGCTCCGGCTGCCAACACCACCACAACTGTTGCCAACTTCGCCCCATTCGATTTGGTTTGCTTGGTTGAACTCTAGTGCGCTCCGGGAGAAGGACTCGAACCTTCACAGCAGGATCCAAAGACCTGAGTGCTGCCATTACACTATCCCGGAATTGGTAATTGGTCGAAGGACCAAATCCAAGGGGTAAGGGTATCTAACCGCCCCGATAGACCTCAGCCCCATCGTTGCACTACCGTGGGAGATCATGGCAACTACCGCATCTGAGCCAACTGGCAACGGAAAAGTTGGGGCAAAAGCTCGCATGACCGCTGTTGAGCGGCGTGAGCAACTTATCGGTATTTCTCGAAAACTATTCGCTGAAAAAGGCTATGAAGCAGTCTCGGTTGAAGAAATCGCACACAGCGCTGGTGTGTCAAAGCCGGTGCTATATGAACATTTCGGCGGTAAAGATGGTGTTTATGCCGTAATTGTCGATCGGGAGATGAATCGATTAATCAGTTTGGTCTCAGCGGCATTTGATGGTGGTGGTGCACGTCGAGTAGTGCAACGAGCAGCAGAAGCTTTTTTTCAGTACATTGAAGAATCCGAAGATGGGTTTCGGATTTTGGTAAGAGATGCTCCAAGCACAACAGATGAATCTAGATATGCTGGATTAATTCGAGACTTTGCAGCGCAAGCAGAGACTTTGTTAGCAACTGAGCTAACTAAGAATGGTTTTGATAAAGGAACCGCACCGCTATATGCCCATGCGTTAGTTGGATTGGTTTCATTAACTGGACAGTGGTGGCTAGATGCCCCTAAGCGACCAAATCGAGATGTGGTGGTGGCTCACTTAGTTAATCTGTCTTGGAATGGTCTTAAGCATTTAGAGCCACAACCCAAATACTGATATGGACGAAGTAGACGAAATTGTCGCCGCTTGGCAACGTGAGCGACCAGATCTTGATTTAACCGCATTGCAAGTTCTATCCAGAATATCTAGATTAGCTCATCACCTCGATGCTGGAAGAAAAACTGTTTTTGCAAAATCAGGCTTAGAGCCATGGGAGTTTGATGTGCTGGCATCACTTCGCCGCTCTGGAAAACCATATGCGCTAGCACCAAAAGACTTAATTAAAGAAAATTTAGTTACTTCTGGAACCATGACAAATCGAATTGATCAACTTGAAAAACGTGGTTTAGTGGTTCGCCGACCCGATCCCGCTGATGGCAGAAGCATTACCGTGCTGATTACTGACGCTGGCAAAGAATTGGTTGATGCCGCCTTTGCTGATCTGTTGTCGCTAGAAGCGGAATTTCTAGCTGACTTAACCAAGCCGGAGCAAGATGAGTTGGCAAGTTTGCTACGAGAGTTAACTAAACAATTTAAAGTTAACTAATCTGGGTATCCATTACCTCAGCGCCACTTGCAGGTGCTCGACTTACCAACACTCGATCTGCCACATTAGCGGTCGTTATTCGCGCCGCAATGTCTAGAGCGTGGTCATAATCTTTCGCTAATGCAACACAGGTAGGACCAGAACCGGCGACTAGCGCTGCCAGCGCCCCTTCCTCAATTGCAGTATCAATTACTCGTTGTAGTTTTGGCGCAATAGCAAGTGCTGCTGGCTGTAGGTCGTTAGTTAACTGCGGCGCAATTTCAATCGCTGATCCGGCTAATAATGCTTGGAGCAACTCGGCTTTTGGCGCAAGTTGCATTGGTTCACGAACTGCACCTTCATCGCGTAGTTGATCAAGTTTTTGATATACCCGCGGCGTTGATAAACCATTATGCGAACTCAGAATTACCCAGCAATATTCACCGCGGGTCATCACCGGCACTACGACCTCACCGCGCGATGTACCAAGTGCGGTGCCACCTAAAAGCGAAAATCCAATATCCGATCCGAGTTGTGCTGCCAATAACTGCAGATCTCCGCCGTATCCATAAAGCTGCGCTGCTGCCAATAATGCAGCTGCCGCATCAGCTGAACCACCAGCGAGACCTGCTGCAACCGGGATTCTCTTGTTTATTTGAATTGATAAATCACAACTTACGCCTGCTTGTTCAGCAACTAATTTAACGGCTTTAACTGCAAGGTTAGATTCATCTTCAGGAACACCAGAAAGAAAATCACCTGTCAACGTGCACTGCACGCCCATTCCGTCAGCTCTCTCCGAAATTGTTACTTCGTCACGAAGATCAAGCGCTTGATAGACCGTAACCAAATCATGATAGCCATCTGCACGAAGTGCACCGACACTTAATTGTAAATTAATTTTGGCTGGCGCCGAAGCGGTTACTTTCACGCAACTACCCTAATTCAGCGCTTCCGTTAATCGAACATACTGCTCTATATCCAGCATTTCACCGCGCAAAGTTGGGTCAATACCCGCCTTAATTAAGGCTGCCTCCGCTTCAGTTGCACTTTTGGTAATCGAAGTAAGGGCACTTCGTAACATTTTTCGACGTTGATTGAATGCCGCGTCAATTACTTTAAACACATCTCGTTGTTCAACCTGTGTCTTAGGACTCTGCTGTCGAATTCCAAAAACTAAACCGGAATCAACATTTGGCACTGGAATAAAGACTGGTCGAGGTATGTTAGCGCCGCGAGTTACCTGCATAAACCACTGCAATTTTACGCTTGGTGCGCCATAGGCTGAATCACCTGGCTTTGCCGCTAATCGATCTGCCACCTCCGCCTGAACCATGACCAATAATTTTGCTATTGATGGAAAGTTGGTTAGCAAGGTAATTATTACTGGAACCGCAACGTTGTATGGCAAATTTGCAACCAATGCCGTTGGTGCCTTCGTCAAATCATCAGCGGTAAGCGTCAACGCATCTTGATGAACGGCAATAAGTCGATCCTTAAATTCTGGCGCAAATTTTGCAACTGTCTTAGGAAGTTGATCAATAAATCGTTCATCAATATCAACTGCTATAACGTTGCTGACTTCAGGCAGTAATCCAAGCGTGAGCGAACCTAATCCTGGGCCAACTTCAAGCACAACATCATCAGGTTCTAACTGGGCAGCTTTGACAATCTTTCTAACGATGTTTGCATCATGTAAAAAATTTTGACCCAGTTTTTTTGTTGGTTTGACTGATAATGCCTCAAGCAATTTGGCAATTTCAGCAGGCCCCAGCAACATTAAGGCACCAAATTAAAGGCGTTATGGGTATTGGTCATAACCGCTTCACATAGTTCCCGCAAGTCTTCGCCTCGATGATCCGCGATAAATCTCATCGTATAGCCAATCATGTATGAAGCATTTGGCATTCCTCGATAAGGATCCGGAGTTAGGAATGGCGCGTCAGTTTCCACCAGCAATTTATCTTGTGGCACTACTAGTAAGGCTTCTCGTAATTTTGCGGCATTCTTAAACGTGACTGTTCCAGCGAATGACAAATAAAACCCGCGATCGATACATTCCCTAGCAAACTCAGCATCACCGGAGAAGCAATGCATCATCACCCGTACTGGGGCACCTTCGCTATCTAGAACTTTGAGTATCGAGTCATGGGAGTCTCGATCATGAATCATCAGTGTTTTATTCAATTCTTTTGCCAAATTGATGTGAAACCGAAATGAATCTTCTTGCACTTTCAATTCATTCGGTTCGGTGGTACGGAAAAAATCTAAGCCAGTTTCGCCAACTGCAACACATCGAGCATCAGTTGCGAGCCGACTGATCTCCATTAGTGCTGCTTGGTAAACAGCTTCTCCTTCTTCGCGAACTAATCGCGGAGCTTCATTTGGATGCAGCGCTACTGCGGCATAAACATTTGGAAATTGGTTGGCAAACTCAATGGCAAATCTTGCTCCTGGAATCTCACAGCCAACATTGATTAATTTTGTGACATTAACTGAAGCAGCCGCCGCAACTAGACTTTCAATTTCTGCTCGATCAGAATTCAAATCCAATGCGTTATGTGATTTACCAGTACCCATATCAATGTGTAGGTGAGCATCAGCAACTGGTGCAGGCAGCATTGGTGGAAGTGGCGGCAGGCTCACTTAGGCTTCCTCGGCCAACCTTGGGAAAAGCGATTCTTTCTTTTCAGTTTGGGCACCAACTGGTAATTGTCCCCAGTCACCTGCCTTGGTGATTAGCTGTGAGGAAAGCGTGCCAATCGCAGTTGCACCGATCATCTCCCACAACAGCGAAGTTGCTTTTGGCATTACTGGATGATGTAGCACTGCAATTGCTCGAAGTGATTCAGCAATCACATAAAGCACTGTGTTCAATCTGTCGGAATTTGCACTGTCCTTTGCGAGCACCCAAGGAGCTTGCTCAGTCACATAAAGATTGACCGCATCAACAATCTCCTTAGTGCTAGAAATTGCATCAGCAATAGCGAAGTTATTAATCGCTTCGTCGGCCCGCTCTGCGCACACTGCAACTAAATCAATAATTGCCTGATCGGCCGGCAGATAGTTGCCTGCAGCTGGAATTTTCGAGTCACAATATTTTTCGATCATTGCGGTCAATCTGGAAGCCAGGTTGCCAAGTCCATTAGCTAATTCAGCGGTGTAGCGGGCTGAAATATCTTCCCAAGAGAAAGACCCATCTTGGCCGAAATTGATGGCCCGCATGAAGTAATAGCGGAATGCATCCGAGCCAAAGTGGTCAACTATTTGTGCTGGTGAGATTCCAGTTAATTTAGATTTGCTCATTTTCTCGCCACCAACCAACAGCCAGCCATGAGCATAAACAGTTCTTGGCAGCGGTAAGCCAGCCGCAAGCAGCATGGCTGGCCAGTAAACGGCATGGAAACGAAGAATGTCTTTTCCGACTAAATGGATCGCAGGCCAATGTCGCTCAAACTGCTTTGGATCGCTACCATCGGCGTAACCGGCATAATTGATTGCAGTTGCGTAATTAAGCAGCGCATCAAACCAAACATATATAACTTGATCCCTATCCCATGGAACCTGGATACCCCAACTAACTGTTGATCGAGACATTGAGATGTCTTGTAATCCTTGTTTCAGAAATGACATTACTTCGTTGTATGCCGACTCTGGCTGAATTCGATCAGGATTCTTCTCATAATGTGCAATTAATTCCTCTTGGAATTTTGAAAGCGCAAAAAAGTAATTATTTTCTTGGAGTATCTCAACTGGTCTGGAATGAATTGGGCAGCACTCTTTTCCTTCATATTCGCCAGTGCCAATAACTAGATCACCAGGTAACTTAAATTCTTCACAGCCAACACAATATGGACCTTCATATTTACCTTGAGTAACAAAGCCATTGTCTTTTAAGCGCTGCCAGAATGCCTGCACTCCCAACTTGTGACGCGAATCGGTAGTTCTAATGAAGTCGTCGTTGGCCGCATCAATCGTCTTTAGCACCGGTAACCAAGAATTCGTAACTAGATTGTCACACCATTGCTGTGGTGAGACCGAATTTGCCGCTGCCGCACGTTCTACTTTTGTACCATGTTCATCAGTGCCAGTTAGAAACCAAACATCATCGCCACGCATGCGATGCCACCGCGATAGCAAATCAGCAGCACATGTTGTGTAAGCATGGCCAATATGAGGGGCATCATTCACGTAATAAATTGGAGTAGTGATGTAAAAAGAGTTGGCCATTGCGAAATTCTATGCTTTACCAGTTTTCATGACCAAGTCATATACCTCGCGCTTTGGCAAATTGAGTGATTTAGCGACTGCCGCCACCGCTTGCTTGCGATCTGAAACGGCTAGCGGGTGGTTTGCGACCAGCTGCTTAATTTGTTCTTGGTGATCTGGGTTGCTCAGATCCAGCACCGGCTCATCGCCAATCCCCGCCACTACCAGCGTCACTTCACCCAATACGTCTTTATTAGCCCACTCAACTAATTCAGACAACGTACCGCGAACTATCTCTTCATAGGTTTTGGTTAGCTCTCGACAGATTACCGCTTTTCGATTCTCGCCAAATACCTCCCGCATCGCGATTAACGATTCGTGAAGCCGATGCGGCGCCTCGAAGAAAACCATAGTTCGGCGCTCGCTTGCTAACTCGGTTAAATATTGTGCCCGTTCGCCAGTTTTTCGGGGTAGAAATCCTTCAAAGCAAAACCGGTCCGTCGGCAGTCCACTAACTGCTAAGGCTGCCGTAACTGCAGAAGGACCTGGGACAGTTGTTACTTTAATTCCAGCAGCAACTGCTGCATTCACAATTCGATATCCTGGATCAGAGATCGTAGGCATTCCCGCATCAGTTAAAACTACAACTGTTAAACCTTGTTTTAGGTATGAGATCAATTCTTCAGAACGATCTACTTCAGTTGAATCATGATACGAAATTACTTTAGCTCTTTTTCCAATTTCTAATTCACTAGCAATTCGAAAATATTTTCTGGTGTCTTCCGCGGCTATAACATCCGCGCGATTCAAGATTGTCACCGCATTTGGCGAAGTGTCGGCAAGATTTCCAATCGGAAGGCCCAGCAAGATCAGCACGGCTTCCCCTGTTCTAGATCAACGCTTGTGTTCGTCAGAGATTACCACTGTCGGGGTTATTGCTTAGCCAAACTGAGTATCGAGAGCCAGACCTAGATGGTGCTTCCAGATTATTCCTGTTGGTGAGAGAACCTATTAGCCAGTTGCAGACTTTTGATCTGGCTCGTCAATTACAGCTGCAATCTCAACCTCTTCCGTTGGCTCAACCACTGGCTTTGCCGTTTGCGCCGCAGCAAGTTCAATCATTTGCTGCGCAGTTAATCCAGCTGCTTTATCGCCAAGAACTCGATTTGGAATTACAGTTGGTGCAGCATTCCATTCTTTTGCCTGTGCTGCTAATTGTTCGCGTGAAACATTTAACCTGCGATGTGAAGTTTGGGTTAACTGAGTTTGTTGCATTGAGATTGCTCGCCAAGCAACTGTAAAGAAACTAAACAATAGAACTGCCGGAATCACCATGAAAACCCAAATGCCGGTAACAAATGAAATTGCGGTGCCCAACACTGTTACTGCACTCAACGTTAATACCGTGCGCTTACGGCGCACTGCAGCAATTTGGGCTGGGGTTTGAGATTGATAAGTCGGCAATTCTCGGCGTGGGACCGAACCTAAAAGGGACATAGATTTGTTGAATTTATCAATGCTGCCAAGCTCATCTTGGGTCAGGCGTCGCAGCCACATCGGGACCAAAACGGCACCCCACAATATGACTATCGATAAATAGAGTAATCCTGATCCCACAGAGACAAAGTATGGATTTAACCGTGCAGATCAAATGCGTGCCACGCCGAAATCAATACAACTTAGCAATTAGTCCAGATTCGATTTCTGACTCGTCAATTGCAAATATTTCATGGTCTCGCCAGTCGCCATCAATATGAAGATAGCGCGGCCTAAGTCCTTCGGAGCGCAACTGCAGCTTCTGAACTACCCGCAAACTTGCTTGATTTTCTGGGCGGATCGCAATTTCCACCCGGTGAAATAGTCGCTGCAGGATCAAGTAATCAATCAACAACGCAACTGCTTTTGGGGTATACCCATGGCCGGCAAAACGGTGATCAATCCAATATCCAATCTGACAGTTCCTCGCCGCGCCATAATTCATACTGGCAGCAGTAATTAAGCCAATTTGTTTGCCTCTGGTTCGCATCGCCAAGGTTAACGCCGAACGATCGCGATTTGATTTTCGAGCCGAGAAATAAAGTGAAAAGAATGCTTCGTTACTGGCAGGATCAAAAATTTTGCTACTTTGAGTAATTGAAGTACTTGGCAATGTGGCATCCCAAGGCTGCAACCAGTCCCGATTAAGTTCTCGAATGTGTAAGTAATTCTTTCGATCACGTAGTCGAATTGGTGAAAGCTCTAAATCTTGATGCCGCAGCACAACCCGTTCAAAAACCATTAGCTGCCATTAACAAATTTAGTTAACCATTGCTTAAATTCGGCCCCGATATCTGATCTTCGTGCCGCTAGCTCTACCACGGTAGTGATGTAGCCGAGAATTTCACCAGTATCAAATCTTTCACCTTCATAGATCAAGCCATAGACCTTGTCTTTCCCTGTTGTCTGCCCTGATCGAGCTAACTCACCGATCGCATCAGTTAGCTGTATCTCGCCACCTTTACCAGGCTTGGTGGTTTCAAGTACCTCAAAAATAGCTGGATCTAGAACATAGCGACCCATTACCGCTAAATCACTAGGTGCCTCTTCAGCAGTTGGCTTTTCCACTAGATCAGTAATCTCAACGACATTACTTTCCGTAGTAGAAATAACTGCTGCCACACCGTATCGCGAAATCTCAGCTTTACTCACTCGCTTGAGTAGCAGAATTGAGCCACCAAATTTTTCTAGTACTTCAATCATTTGCTGCAGAACTTTATTTTCAGTTGGAATGATTTCATCACCAAGCAACACGGCAAAAGTTTCATCACCAACATGTGTTTTCGCGCATAGCACTGCATGTCCAAGTCCTGCCGCAGTTCCTTGACGGGCGTAATGAATTCGAGCTAGTTGGGCTGGGCCACGGACTAGACTGAGTTTTTCTTCGTCATTACGGTCTTGCAACATCCGTTCTAGTTCACCGTTGTAATCGAAGTGATCTTCCAAGGCTCGCTTGGCTCTGCCAGTTACAAATAGCACGTCATCTAGTCCAGCAGAAACCGCTTCTTCTACGACATACTGAATAACTGGGCGATCAACAATTGGCAACATTTCTTTGGGCGTAGCTTTAGTCGCTGGCAAGAATCTGGTGCCCATGCCAGCAACTGGCAGCACTGCTTTTCGAACCCTTGGCACCATGTTCATCGCATTCCTTAACTGGGTTTATTGGCAGTATCCTGCCACGATACTGCCATGACTGGGAGTAAGTCGGAACTTAGAGCCGAGGCCAAAGTCCGCAGACGAGGACGTGCCAGCACTGAGCCAACTTCATTACTCCAAGACTTTCTCCAGCAATCATTCATGCCGCAAGCCAAAATCGGCGTGTTCTATAACAAAGTAGGCGAGTTAACTACCACAAAATTAATTTCTGAGTTAAGTGAGCGCTTTCAACTTTTTGCTCCGGCAGTAACTGCCGATGATTTAGTTTGGCGCAGAGTCGATGGCAATATCACCATTGGCAGATTCAACATTGCAGAGCCAACATCTGATGAAACAATCTCAGTGAATGAGCTGGAGTGCGTCTTAGTGCCAGCTTTAGCAGTAGATCATGCTGGTAACCGTTTAGGTTTTGGTGCTGGATATTTTGATCGTAGTTTACAAAACTCACCTGCGATGAAAATTGCATTAGTTTTTGATCAAGATATTGTGGCAAGTGTTTTTTCCGAAGACCACGACATAAAAGTTGACTATATTTCAACTGAAACTAGATTAATCAAAGTAGAAAATTAATTAGTTGATAACTCGCTAAACAAGTCACCAAAGTAAGCAGGGTATATCTAATCTTTAGGTCTCGATTTAGTTCGGTAATTTCTAAAGCAAAAGTACTTACCGTTGACAATGCGCCAGCGAAGCCAATAATCAATGCTTGCGATAAATCTCCAGTGAGCAAAGTAAATATCGGGATGCTTGCGACTGCAATATTATTGGCAAGCAGGGTTCCCCATGGTAAGTCGCGATTTAATTTGCTCAGTAAATAACGCAAAACTGCGCCAACGCCACCAGCAACTGCGATCGAAAGCACCATATTCAATCACTTATCCGTAACTTTTTTCCAATGTGCAGCGCCATTGGCGCAACCAAAAAGGTAGTTAACAGCGCAATAAT
>JBJOHY010000013.1:0-3165 GCA_046047475.1 Actinomycetota bacterium
GAAGCAGACGTGCCGATAGTAGGTGATGTCAAAGAAACAATTATTGAGTTGATTACTGCGTTAAAGGCAGAACTCAAAGGCGGTAGAAGAATTGAGCAAGACGCTTGGTGGGCCGAGCTAAATAAGATGCGAAGCACTTATCCGCTTGGCTATGACCTACCGGCTGACGGCAGCGTTTCACCGCAGTTAGTAATTGAGCGATTAGGAAAGATTTCTGGGCCAGAATCCATCTACACCGCAGGTGTGGGTCAGCACCAAATGTGGGCCGCTCAATTTATTAACTACGAAAACCCTGGCACTTGGCTTAATTCTGGCGGCTTAGGAACCATGGGATTTGCGGTACCTGCTGCCATGGGGGCAAAAGTTGGCGCACCTGAAAAAACGGTCTGGGCAGTTGATGGTGATGGCTGTTTCCAGATGACTAATCAGGAGTTAGCCACCTGCGCAATTAACAATATTCCAATCAAAGTTGCGCTGATAAATAATCAATCACTTGGCATGGTTCGGCAATGGCAAACCCTGTTTTATAACTCACGTTATTCAAACACTGATTTGGAAACTCATCGAATACCAGATTTTGTGAAGCTTGCTGATGCCTATGGTTGTCATGGCTTGCGCTGTGAATCACCGGACCAAATTGACGCCACAATCGAAAAGGCGATGAGTCTTAATGATGCACCAGTTGTGATCGACTTTGTAGTTCATAAAGATGCCATGGTGTGGCCGATGGTTGCTGCTGGCGCTTCTAATGATGAAATTAAATATGCCCGGGATCTGGCACCGGATTGGGAGCGAGGGGATGACGAATGAGCAAGCACACACTCTCGGTTCTGGTTGAAGATCAGCCCGGCGTTTTAGCTCGAGTGGCTGCACTGTTTTCTCGGCGGGGTTTCAACATTGAGTCATTGGCGGTAGGGCCAACTGAGATCTCTGGCATTTCTAGAATGACTATTGCGGTAAATGTTGAGGATCTGCCACTTGAACAGGTAACCAAACAACTTAACAAGTTAGTCAATGTGCTAAAGATTGTTGAGCTAGAGCCAAGCGCATCGGTGCAACGTGAATTGTTGTTGGTTAAAGTTAAAGTAGACAAAGAGAGTCGATCCAGCGTGCTAGAAACAGTGCAGTTGTTTCGAGCCAAAGTGGTTGATGTCTCCAGTGATGCGTTAGTAATTGAGGTAACCGGAAACAGCGACAAATTGGAAGCCTTCTTGCGCTCGGTTGAGCCTTACGGCATAAAAGAGTTGGTGCAATCCGGCATGGTTGCAGTTGGTCGTGGTGATAAATCGATTACTGAGCGTAACCTGCGGGTTGCGGATCGAACGGCGTAGAGTTTCCACCTAAATTGAAGGGATAAAAATAATGGCTGCCCAAATGTATTATCAGGATGATGCAGATATCAGCGTCATTCAGGATCGAACTGTCGCTGTGATTGGCTATGGCTCACAGGGCCATGCTCATGCACTGAACCTTCGAGATTCTGGCATTGACGTTCGAGTTGGATTGCTAGAAGGATCAAAATCTCGAGCGAAAGCTGAAGAGCAAGGGCTTCGAGTATTAACGCCAGATGCTGCCGCAAAAGAAGCTGATGTGATCATGATCTTGGCGCCAGATCCAGCTCAGCGCGGCTTGTATTCGCAATACATTGAACCAAATCTAGAAGCTGGCAAAGCATTGTTCTTCGGCCATGGCTTCAATATTCGCTACGGCTACATCAAGCCACCAGCAAATGTTGATGTTTGTATGGTGGCACCAAAAGGACCAGGTCATTTAGTTCGACGAGAATATGAAGCAGGCCGTGGTGTTCCGGTAATTGTTGCGGTAGAGCAAGATGCAACGGGCAACGCCTGGCCGCTAACTCTCTCTTATGCTCGTGCCATTGGTGGTTTGCGCGCTGGCGGAATCAAGACCACTTTTACTGAAGAAACTGAAACCGATCTATTTGGCGAGCAAGCTGTGCTCTGCGGTGGTGCATCAGCGTTAGTAATGGCTGGCTTTGAAGTGTTAACTGAAGCTGGCTACCAACCTGAGGTTGCTTATTTTGAGTGTTTGCATGAACTTAAGTTGATTGTTGATTTGATGTATGAGGGTGGCATTGCCAAGCAGCGCTGGTCAGTCTCTGATACTGCCGAATATGGCGACTATATCTCTGGCCCGCGAGTAATTGATGCGCGCGTCAAGGAAAACATGAAAGCAGTTTTGGCTGATGTCCAAAACGGCACTTTTGCAAAGCGATTTATTGATGATCAAGATAAGGGAGCTCCTGAGTTCAAGGCATTGCGCGCTAAGGGCGAAGCTCATCCGATTGAAGCAGTTGGACGCGACTTGCGAGCACTGATGTCATGGGTCAAGAAGTCCGATGATTATGAAGAAGGTAAGGCGCAGCGATAATGTCTGATCGAGTAAAGATATTCGTTAAGCCAAATGGTTCGATTCGGGTAACTGGCGCAGTGGATTTTGTTGACAGTGATGGTAATGTGCTCGAGACGAAAGAAAACTTTTCGCTCTGCCGCTGCGGTCACTCAGCAACTAAGCCATTTTGCGATGGGTCGCACCGGGCTGCTGGCTTCACTGCCGAGTAGTGCCAAAGGGAGTAAAGAAGGCAGATCTACCAGCCAAGATCTGCGCTACTTGCGGCAAAGAGATGGTGTGGCGTAAGTCATGGGAGCGAAGTTGGGAGCAGGTTAAGTACTGCTCAGAGCGCTGCCGTCGGAACCGCCGGACTGAATCTGAGCCATCGCCCTAGGATTATCGCCTTGTCATTGAAAGGTAGATCGTGACCAAGCCGATTGTATTAATTGCCGAAGAACTATCACCCGCAACTCTTGCTGCGCTCGGACCAGATTTTGAAGTCAAGAACGTAGACGGCACTGATCGTCCCGCTCTGCTCGCTGCAGTTAGTGACGCTTCGGCAATTTTAGTGCGATCAGCTACCACAGTTGATGCTGAAGTTTTTGCTGCTGCTAAGAACCTAAAAGTTGTTGCCCGAGCCGGCGTTGGTCTGGATAACGTTGATGTAGCAGCTGCCACCCAAGCTGGAGTGATGGTGGTAAATGCGCCAACATCCAACATAGTTTCCGCAGCTGAACTTGCAGTTGGCTTATTGATTGCACTCGCCAGACATATTCCAGCAGCGCATGCCTCATTGGTGGGCGGCGAATGGAA
>JBJOHY010000014.1:0-3527 GCA_046047475.1 Actinomycetota bacterium
CGCAATATTCCCCACTGCTGCCTCCCGTAGGAGTCTGGGCCGTGTCTCAGTCCCAGTGTGGCCGGTCGCCCTCTCAGGCCGGCTACCCGTCGTCGCCTTGGTGAGCCGTTACCTCACCAACAAGCTGATAGGCCGCGAACTCATCCCTTACCGGCGGACCATTTCAAATTCAGCAGATGCCTACCGAATTCAATATCGGGTATTAGCTTCGGTTTCCCGAAGTTATTCCCGTGTAAGGGGCAGATTGTTCACGTGTTCCTCACCCGTTCGCCACTAATCCATTCCCGAAGGAACTTCATCGTTCGACTTGCATGTGTTAAGCACGCCGCCAGCGTTCGTCCTGAGCCAGGATCAAACTCTCCATAAAAGTTAGTTTGTTCTGGCATGACAGTTGCTGTTGTGCTTGATTAATTAATTAATCTGCGTAAAGCATCTATCAATCCCAAAGGAATCCAATTTGTGTTTCCACAAACGGGATATAAATAAATAAATCTTTGCATTGACATTTATCACGCTGTTGAGTTCTCAAGGTACGAGCGCGCACTGAATCAGGCCTTTCGGCCGAATTAAGGGCGAGTGGGGAAGAATACCCCTAAGGTTGTGAGGAGACAAACCGGGGGGTGGGGTGGCCCAAATTAGGCCAAAAACCGTACCCCGGCGATCTTCTTTTTACCCCTTCGTAGCACCAGAATCTCCCCAAACAACAGGGTTTTTGGATCCAGCACTGCCTCTGGGTCGGTGCACTTTTGGTTGTTGCACCAGGCAGCTCCCTCGCCAATCATGCGCCTTGCTTCCGCCTTTGATTTAACTAACTCAGTAGCAACAAACAAATCCACTATTCCAATTGGTGATGCGCCATCAAAATTCTTCTCAATCAAACCTGCTTCAGTTAACGCACCCATTAATGCTGATTTAGCGATGCTGGATAGATCGCCAGATCCAAACAGAAGCGCGGCAGCAGATTCAGCTTGTGTCATCTCGGCTTCAGAATGCACTAACGTAGTCATTTCGCGCGCCAACTCACGTTGGCCAATTCGTAGATGTGGTTCAGCAACTGATACTGCAATTAATCGTTCGATTTCATCTAGCGGTCGCAAGGAAAACACATTCAACATTTTAGGCAAATCGCGATCGTCCGTATTTAACCAGAATTGATAAAACGCATACGGTGAAGTCAGCTCTGGATCTAGCCAAACAGTCCCAGACTCGGTTTTACCAAATTTCCCACCGTCTGCCTTGGTTAAGAGTGGTGTACTTAACGCGTGGACGATGTTTCCAGTAACGCGGCGAATTAAATCAGTGCCAGCGGTTAAATTCCCCCATTGATCACTGCCGCCTGTTTGTAGTGTCGCACTGTAATTTTGGTGTAGATGAAGAAAATCGTAAGCTTGAAGCACTTGATAACTGAATTCGGTGAAAGAGATTCCTGGTCCAGCAAGTCTAGCCGCGACCGCCTCTCGGTCTAGCATTCGATTAACCGAAAAATGTTTACCGATATCGCGCAAGAATTGAAGTACTGTAACATCGTGGGTCCAATCGAAATTATTAACTAACTGTGCTGCTGCGGGGCCATCAAAGTCAAAGAATTTTTCTAGTTGAAGTCTCAATCGCGCCGACCACTGCTGCACTATCTCGGAGTCATTAAGTGTTCGCTCACCAGACATCTTTGGGTCACCAATTAAGCCGGTTGCACCGCCAACTAGTGCAAGGGGCTTATTGCCGGCCAGCTGCAGTCTTTTTGCAGTAATGATTTGGACCAAATTACCAATATGAAGTGATGGTGCCGTGGGATCAAATCCAACATAAAAAGTCAAGCCGTTCGCTAGCGCGCCATTTAACGCAGCTTCATCAGTGCAATCATGAACTAGGCCACGACTTTTGAGTTCAGCCAAAATGCTACTCATTTGCGCTATCTCCTAGTCCAGATCTGATTAAAGAAAAACTACTAACGGGTTGCTTGCCCAACTCCGGATTGTAGCGATCTTAGGGGCCAAATCTTGAAGCTGTCGACGCACTGAAACCGGGGCGGTGCCCATGCTTGAAGATCTAACCGAGAGAATGTTGGCTGCGGTCAATTGCTCAATCAAATCAGGTTCGATTAAAGCTGAGATCGATCTAAACTGTGACAATTCCAGTTCATTCACATCAACGCCAGCTTCTTCTGCCAGAAGAACTAATTCGCCAGTAATTCGATGCGCCTCCCGGAACGGCATTCCCTTTCTTACCAAATAATCTGCAATATCAGTTGCTGCGGCATGTTGAGATAGCGCTGCTGATTCCAATTTATCTCGATCCACTCGCAACGTGGTAATTAGTCCTACCATCGCTGGCAAAACTAAGTTAATCTGATCCACGCTATCAAACAGCGCCTCTTTATCTTCTTGTAGATCACGGTTATATCCGAATGGCAAGGCCTTAAGAACCGTTAATAGAGTTATCAAATTGCCAATGAACCTGCCAGTTTTACCACGAGTTAGTTCAGCAATATCGGGGTTCTTCTTCTGCGGCATTAGTGACGAACCTGTGGACCATGAGTCATCTAAGCGCAAAAAACCAAATTCGGATCCAGTCATCAGAATAATTTCTTCAGAAATTCGAGAAAGATGAATTGCGGCAAGTGATACATTAAATAGAAATTCAACGACATAATCGCGGTCAGTCGTGGCATCGATAGAGTTTTCAGCAGCAGTCGCAAAGCCAAGAAGTTTGGCAGTTTTTGCGTTATCTAGAGAGAAAGCTGAGCCAGCTAATGCTCCCGCACCAAGCGGTGAAACAGCGATCCTCTTGTCTAACTCGATTGCGCGATCACACACTCGGTGCAATGCATGGGCATGCTTTGCCAATTCGTGGCCAAAAGTTACCGGTTGGGCGTGCTGCAAATGTGTAAAGCCAGGTGATGGCAAATCGATTACTTGTTCAGCCTGAGCCTTGATCGCCTCAATCAAATCCAAAATCAATCCGACAAAGCGTTGGTTCTGATCTCGGACATAAAGTCTCAGATCTGTTGCAACTTGATCGTTCCTACTTCGGCCAGTTCGAATCTTGGTTCCAATATCAGGAAACTGCTCTGTGATTATCCGTTCAATTGCAGTGTGGACGTCTTCGTCTGACGCCTGATAAGTAAGGGTGCCATTCTTGATTGAGCTGGATATTTCATCACAGAATGAACGTAATTCATCGAACTCACTTGCACTTAATATTCCAGCATCCAATAAAGAAGAGGCATGAGCCATGGTTTGAATTAAGTCATACCTGGCAAGTCGCCAATCAAAGTGTATGGATTGTGAAATGGCAGTTAGCGCCGCGCTAGGTTGGCTCTTGAATCTCCCGCCCCACAGTTGAGACTCCGGCTGATCAGCCATTTCGATACTTTCGGTCACGTTGCGCTGCCAATTTAGTAGTCATGCCGAAAATTTCAATGAATCCTTTTGCCATAGATTGATCAAAAGTATCGCCAGTGTCGTAAGTGGCTAAGTCGTACGAATAAAGCGACTGCGGACTTCGGCGACCAGTGACTACAGCTTGTC
>JBJOHY010000015.1:0-4207 GCA_046047475.1 Actinomycetota bacterium
TAGCTTGTGCAATGGCTTCTCTGACTGCTTCGGAATAAGTGATTATTCGATCAGTCATTACTGCACCTCTCGATAAACACTTGTTAGCAGCTCGGCAGGATTTGAATCTGGTGCAGCCGAAGCATCTTTGATGGCATCCCGAGTTGCTTCTCGAACTCGGGTAGTTAACTGATCAATCTCAGCTTGTGTGACTAAGCCAGAATTAAGAATGGTTTCTTGAAAGCGAACAATCGGATCTTTCGCTTTCCATTCATCGATTTCTTCTTTCGTTCGATATAAATTCTTATCGCTCTTGGAATGACCTTTCCAGCGATAAGTTTCACACTCAATTAGCGTTGGACCTTTGCCGCTGCGTGCTCGCTCGACGGCTGTAACTGCAGCTTGATAAACCTCGTTAACGTCATTTCCGTCAACCGTTACGCCAACCATGCCATACGCCAGTGCGCGATCGGAGATCTTCTCCACTCGCATGCTTAACTCAGTTGAATTGGACATGCCATATTTATTGTTTTCGCAAACAAAAATTACTGGTAGATCCCAGATAGCAGCTAGGTTTAATGCTTCATGAAATGCACCTTCATTAGTTGCGCCATCCCCAAAGAAACTAACGACAACATTGGTTTCGCCACGCATCTTTTGCGCAAGTGCGGCACCTGCTGCAATTGGAATTCCACCTGCAACAATTCCATTCGCACCTAAGTTACGAGTTTTCGTATCTGCGATGTGCATACTTCCGCCACGTCCGCGGCAATAACCGGTTTGCTTTGCTAACAACTCAGCCATCATGCGGGTTAAATCAGCACCTTTTGCAATGCAATGGCCGTGACCTCGATGCGTGCTCGTGATGTAGTCAGTGGGTTTAAGCGCCGCACAGATGCCGGTAGCACTTGCTTCTTGCCCAATGGATAAGTGCATGGTGCCGTGCATCAAGCCACGGGCAAACAATCCATCAACCGCTTCCTCGAATGATCGAATCGCTAACATTGATTCCAGCGCAGCTAGAGCAGCTGCTTTATCGGTTTCTAGCGAGCCAGTCTCTGGTGAGATGAGTGGGGTAATAGTGGCCATAGCGCTCCTGCACATTTGTGATAATTAGGTTCACAGACGTGACTATTCTGCCACGAAGGGGTTAGATATGTCCACTAAATTTTTCGCAAGGAGAGCAGATGGTCGAGTTTGAAGCAGTGGTAGCCGCTGAAGTTGGATTGCACGCCCGACCAGCCGCGCTATTCGTACAAGCGGTTGCTGCCTCTGGTTGCAAGGTAAATCTGACCAAAACCGCTTCCGATGGCACCGTAAAACAAGCCGATGGCGCCAGCATTTTGCAGGTGATGTCACTTGGGGTCGCCTGCGGCGAATCAGTAGCGGTACAGGTTGAAGGTGAAAACGAGTCGGTGGTTGCTGAGCAACTTAAAGCACTGCTGCTTGACCCCGCCCACTAACCTGCACCTGTGCGAACCGGAATCTCTCTAGACGTTCATCCATTTGATCCAGCCAGGCCGCTCTGGCTTGCTGGCTTGCTCTGGCCAGAGCATCCTGGATTAAGTGGAGATTCAGATGGTGATGTTGTAGCTCATGTAATTGCGGAATCATTACTTAGCGCAACTGGCCTTGGCGATTTGGGAAGCATTTTTGGTGTTGGGAAAACCGCACGAACCGGAATTACCGGAGCAGATATGCTGCGTGAAGTTGCAAACCTAATTAGTGATGCTGGTTTCAAGATTGAAAATGTTGCAGTTCAAGTAATTTGCCAGACACCAAAAATTTCAGATCGAAGACTTGAAGCACAAACGGTGTTAACTGAAGCATTAGGAGCGATTGTTAATCTGACGGCTACTAGTACCGATGGTCTCGGTTTTACTGGTAGAAAAGAAGGTATTGCTGCAATTGCATCTGCGTTAGTGAGTGAAATTTAATGCAGTTATATAACACTTTAACGCGAGAGGTTTCTGAGTTTATTCCTGTTGAACCTGGCAAAGTTTCCATTTATGTTTGCGGCGCAACCGTGCAAGGAAATCCACACATTGGTCATATGCGAGCAGGTGTCGTTTTTGATTTACTGCGTCGCTGGCTAAGTCATACCGGATATCAAGTTAGATTTGTTCGCAATGTGACTGACATTGACGATAAAATTCTGCACACGGCAGTTCATGAAGAGCGACCATGGTTTGAAGTTGCAGCGCATTATGAACGCGAATTTACTGTCGCCTACAACGCGCTAAATATCTTGCCGCCAAGTGTTGAGCCGAGAGCTACCGGGCATATTTCCCAGATGATAGAACTAATTCAAGATTTGCTGGATCGGGACATGGCATATGCAATTGACGGCGATGTTTATTTTGCCGTTGATAAATTTTCTGACTATGGACAATTGAGCAATCAAAAGCTCGACCAGTTAATGACCAGTGAAGATAGTGCGGAGCGTAATAAACGATTTGCGCATGATTTTGCGCTTTGGAAAAAGGTTGCGGATCAGCCAACTTGGCCAACGCCATGGGGCGATGGCCGACCTGGTTGGCACATTGAGTGTTCAGCCATGGCTCGGTTTTATCTTGGTAAGAAGTTTGATATTCATGGTGGTGGCTTAGATTTGGCATTTCCTCATCATGAAAATGAGATTGCGCAATCTAAAGCTGCTGGCGATGATTTTGCACAACGTTGGTTGCACTCTGCTTGGGTAACTCAATCCGGCGAGAAGATGAGCAAATCTTTAGGTAATTCACTTCAAGTGAATGAAGTGCTGAAGCTAGTTAATGGCGCGGAGCTGCGTTATTACCTGCTTAGTGCACATTACCGATCCATGCTCGAATATTCGCCTAGCGCACTGACTGAGGCGGCAACGGCATTTAATCGTGTGCTGAGTTTTGTCTCACGCGCAGCTGAGTTAATTGCTCCAGTTGCGGCCAATTTGCCAGAAGAATTCACCGCAGCAATGAATGATGATTTAAATCTTCCGATTGCTTTAAGTGTGCTGCATGAAACAGTTCGCCGGGGAAACAGTGAGACTGCAGCTAATGACACCAAATCACTAGCTAAGACGTTAGGCGAAGTGAAGTTAATGCTAGAGGTCTTAGGACTTGATTCGTTCACCTCAGAATCTGGCGATAGTGATCAGGTAATTGATGCATTAGTGCAAGCGCTAATCAGTGAACGGGAAGCTGCAAGAGCACGAAAAGATTTCGCTACCGCAGATGCGCTGCGAGATAAGTTGCTTGCTGCTGGGTTAAATATCGAAGACACGCCAACTGGTGTCAGATGGAGCATTAAGCGCTAATGGCAAAAGCAAAGTTAACCGCGAAACGAACTGGTAAAGCGCGGCCTGGAACTGGTGGCAAGAATCGAGATCGTTTAAAGGGTAAAGGTGCAACCCCTAAAGCTAAAGACCGCAAAGGGCATAAGGCGTATCAGGCACCTGGAACTAAGAAGCGCACCAAGACAACTCGCGCTACACCGCGTGCGAGCAGTGGTAAAGATTTAGTTTTTGGTCGCAATTCGGTGCTTGAAGTTTTGCGAGAGAAGGTGCCTGCTACCGCTTTGATTATGGCGGAGCGAATGGATTCGGATTCTCGAGTTCAAGAATGTATTTCGTTGGCAAAAGCACAGGGCATTGAAATGCTTATGGGAAATCGCACTGATCTGGATCGAATGACTGCAGATGGGGCTCATCAAGGAATTGTGTTAAAGGTTGCACCTTATGAATATGCCGAGGCGAAAAGTTTTCTAGGTAACGGTCCAATTGTGGTGCTGGATTCCATCACTGATCCCAGAAATCTCGGTGCGATAGCAAGATCTGCTGCAGCATTTGGTGCGGCAGGAATTGTGGTGGGCGAGCGTCGTGGCGTTGGTGTTACTGCTGCTGCTTGGAAGACATCCGCTGGTGCGCTAGCGCGAATCAAAGTTGCTCAGGTAACAAATCTGACTAGACAGTTAAAGGCCTATCAAGATGCTGGTGCATTTGTAATTGGATTAACTGGTGATAGCAAACTTGAGTTGAGCGATCTAACTAATGAACAGCTGTCAGGTAATTTAGTTTTAGTCGTTGGTGCTGAAGGCGAAGGGCTATCTCGGTTGATTTCAGAACAGTGTGATTACTTGCTAAGAATTCCGATCAATGAATCTGTGGAATCGCTAAATGCCTCAGTTGCTGCATCGATCGCGTTATATGAACTAGGAAAGATTCAGCGTTCGTAGTCGGCAATAATCCTGA
>JBJOHY010000016.1:0-24674 GCA_046047475.1 Actinomycetota bacterium
TACATCTGCTAGATCAATAACATCTTCCACGATTCCCCCTAAGAACCAGAATTAATCCACAGATTGGATGCGGGGGTGGAACTTATCCCCAACCCCCAGACAAAGCAATACTGGGGGACCATAAATTTGCGACACGCCGTTTTGGTTATCGAATATTTACCAAAGTGGATGGCATCATGCCCGACCCTCAGTTGCTAAGGGGGGGCCTGGGGTGCGGTATGCTCCGCCCTCGCGATCAAAGCGATCGCAATCCTCGTAGAAGTTTTGGAGCCATCGTGAGCAAGAAAACTTATCAGCCCAACAACCGTCGTCGGGCTAAGAAGCATGGCTTCCGCCAGCGCATGAAGACTCGTGCCGGCCGTGCGATTTTGGCAGCTCGACGCCGCAAGGGTCGCGCCAAACTTTCGGCATAACAACTTATGTTGCCGGCTAAATACCGGCTGCGCCGTCGTGGCGACGTGGCCAATGTATTAGCGAATGGTCGCAAAACCCCTGCTGGTGCAGTGGTGATTCATTCCCTGGTTAAATCAGATCCACCAAGTGAATTTGCTTTTGTGGTTTCCAAAAAAGTTGGTAACTCAGTAGTGCGACATCGAGTAACTAGAGTACTTCGCCACATCGTGGCTGAAGAACTAACCAGCTTTAATCCAGCACAACAAATAGTAGTTCGAGCTTTAAGCAAAGCAGCGACAACTCCAACTGAAAAAATTAAATCTGACTTTGTTGCAGCAATTTCGAAAGTAAATGCTTATGCTAACTAAATTACTTTCGACTCCAATTATTTATATTATTCAGGCTTACCGAAAATTTATCTCCCCACTTACCCCACCATCTTGTCGATTACATCCATCCTGTTCAACTTATGCCTTAAAAGCAGTTCAAACCCATGGCCCGATAAAAGGGGTTTTGTTATCGGTTTGGCGGGTGTTGCGATGCAATCCATTTACTAAAGGTGGCGTGGATCCAGTGCCAGCTAAAGGCAGTTGGCGGGCGGCGGTTGATCTGAGCGGAAACCCAAGAGAGTTAACGAAAGTAGGAAGCAAGTGAGCACAATATTTGCCCCATTTATCTGGTTGTTTAACCGACTAGAAGATCTTGTCTCTTGGATTTTGATCACTTTCCACTCTTTGCTATCTCCCGTCTTTGGTGAGACTTCGGGCTGGTCGTGGAGTTTGTCGATTATCGGTTTAGTGATCGTGATTCGAATTGCACTGATTCCGCTGTTCGTAAAACAAATTAGAGCAGTAAGAAACATGCAGGCAATTCAGCCGCAGATCAAAGAACTACAGAAGAAATACGCGGATAACCGAGAAAAACTTGGTCAAGAGATGATGAAGCTGTATCGCGAAACTGGTACTAATCCGTTCTCATCTTGCTTACCAATTTTGTTGCAAGCTCCAATCTTTTTTGCCTTGTTTAGAGTTTTGCAGGGAATTGCGCTGAATAAACCTGAAGGTATTTTTGCTAACGCAAACAATTTAGCGTTAGTTGATCAAGCAAGAGAAGCACTGGTTGTTGGTGTGCCGATTTATGCAACACTGCTCAATGCTGATGAAACCCCATCAGCTACTTCAACAATTGTGTTAACTGTTTTCTTGATCATCTTTATGTCAGCTACCACATTTATTACTCAGCGTCAGTTGATCGTAAAGAACTCAGCACCAAACAATCCAATGGTGCAACAACAAAAGATTTTGTTGTATGTGTTCCCAATTATTTTTGCCGTCGGTGGTGTTGGTTTCCCAATTGGTGTTTTGATCTATTGGTCAACTACAAACTTATGGTCGATGTTCCAGCAATTCTGGGTGATTAGAAATTCACCAACTCCTGGCTCACCTGCTTATGACGCTTGGCAACAGCGCAAGCAAGAGAAGCGACGCAAAAAAGGTATTGCGGATGAACCACAACCAAAGCCAGAAGAGGAACAACCGCCAGCGCCAAGGCAGCAACCAAAAAAGCAGCCCCGCCAAAAGCGGAAGAAGAAAAAGTAATTTTCCCGATTTATCCTAAAAGTGAGGATTTATGAGCGAGAACCCAGTAAAAGTTGAGGATCTAGAGAAGGAAGCAGATATTGCTGCGGATTATCTAGAGGAGTTACTTGACATAACAGATTTAGATGGCGATATTGAGCTAGATATCGAGGCAGATCGACCATTAGTTGCTATCGAGGGTGGCGATTTATCTGTACTAGTTGGTGAAGATGGCAAAGTGCTGCAGGCGCTGCAAGATCTAGCTCGATTGGCAGTGCAGCGAGAAACCGGCGAGCGAAGCCGATTGATGTTGGATATCGGTGGTCACAGATCTAAGCGAAAAGCCACTTTGGCTAAATTTGGTACCGAGACCGCCGAAAAGGTGCTGAAGTCAGGTAAGCCAATCAAACTGGATCCAATGAGTGCGTTTGAGCGAAAAGTGGTGCATGACGCAGTAAATGCGGCGGGAGCGCTGAGTGAATCTGAGGGCGAAGAGCCAAACCGCTACATCGTGGTCTATCCCCCAGCCTCATGACCAATGTTTCCCGTGAAACATTAATTCTTCAGGCCTACCCTGCGGCCGCAGTAAAGCTGCAGAAATTCCACGATTTATTGGCAGTTGAAGGTCCCATTCGAGGGCTGATTGGCCCTAAGGAAGTAGAAAAACTCTGGGATCGCCATATTGGTAACTCGCTGGTGTTGGAGGAGCTGCTGCCAGAGGGGTGCTCGCTAATTGATGTTGGCACTGGAGCAGGCCTGCCTGGAATCCCGATCGCAATCGCCAGGCCAGATCTAGAGGTTCACCTGGTTGAGCCGATGCAGCGCCGAATAGATTTCCTAGAGTTGGCAGTAGCTGAACTGGAGCTCAGCAATACTCAGATCCACCGGGCCAGAGCTGAGCAGCTTCATGGGCAGTTGGTTGCAGATTTAGTGACCGCCAGGGCAGTGGCCTCAGTCAAAGAACTCATTGAATGGTGTGAACCCTTGCTCAACCCCCATGGCCGATTAGTGCTGCTAAAGGGCGAAAAGGCTGAGATTGAGCTCAAAGAGGCAAAACCCACCATGCATAAGCACGGCCTAGTGTTGGATGACATAGTGGTGCTAGGGGAAGGGTTGCTCCTAGAGCCCACTCGAGCTGTGGTGTTAATCCGAAAATAAAACCTGCATCCTGTCGGTTTCACGTGAAACAATACGGCCCTCAGGAGGAAAAGTGTCAGAAGCAGTAACCCAGGTAACCCCCACGGTCCGAATCAAAAAACTCCCAGATCTGCCCAAACCAGAGCAGACCAGAGTATTCGCTATTGCTAATCAGAAAGGTGGGGTTGGCAAAACCACCACCACAGTTAATTTAGCTGCTGCCATGGCGTTAAGTGGGTTGCATGTATTGGTGGTTGATGTTGATCCGCAAGGTAATGCCTCTACCGCACTCGCAATTGAACATCCAGTTGGCACACCTGATGTTTATTCAGTATTAGTTGAGGGCAAACCACTATCAGCCATAGTGCAGAGTTGCCCCACCGTTCCTGGTTTATTTGTTGCACCAGCAACAGTTGATCTAATTGGTGCCGAGATTGAGTTAGTAAGTGTGGTTGCGCGTGAGTATCGATTAGCTAGAGCAATTGATGGTTATCTGGCTGAACACCAAGCAAAGCATGGTCGCAAAATTGATTACGTCTTAATTGATTGCCCACCAAGTTTAGGCTTATTAACTTTGAATGCACTGGTTGCGGCAAAAGAAGTTTTGATTCCAATTCAATGTGAGTATTACGCACTTGAAGGTGTTGGACAATTGATTGCAAACGTTGAATTAGTTCGCGAACATTTAAATCCACTACTAGATATTTCAACAATTTTAATGACGATGTTTAATTCAACTACCAAACTTTCGCAACAAGTTGTGGAAGAAGTTAGATCACACTTTGGTGATCGAGTATTAAAAGTTGTAGTGCCACGTGCTGTTAGATTAAGTGAAGCACCATCGTATTCGCAAACCATTTTTACTTATGACGGTTCATCAGTTGGTGCACAAAGTTATTTAGCTGCTGCAACTGAAATTGCAAACAAAGTCATTGGAACTAATCATGACTGATCGCAGAGGATTGGGTAGAGGACTTGGTGCGTTAATTCCACCAACTGAAAACACTGCACCGACAACATCAACAAAACCAACAACTGAAACTGAAGTTGTTCCAGGATTGATTCTAAAAGATATTCCGTTAACCCAAATCACACCAAATCCAAAACAACCACGAACAGTTTTTGATGAAGCAGATTTAGATGAATTAGCTTTTTCATTGAAAGAAGTTGGTTTACTGCAACCAATCGTGGTTCGACCAGTTGGTAATGGTTATGAGATTGTGGCAGGTGAGCGCAGATGGCGTGCCGCACAAGCTGCCGGATTTAAAACTATTGCCGCTTTAGTTCGTGAAACTAGTGATGAAGTTTTGTTGCGTGATGCATTACTAGAAAACTTACATCGCTCACAACTAAATGCACTTGAAGAAGCTTCGGCATATGCACAGTTATTAGATGATTTTGGTTGCACGCAAGAAGAGTTAGCGCAGCGCCTTGGTAGATCAAGACCACAAGTGACTAATACGTTGCGATTACTTCGATTACCTATTTCAGTACAACGAAAAGTTGCCGCTGGCGTGATATCTGCCGGGCATGCTCGAGCACTGCTTTCTCTTGATGATCAAGCGGCAATGGAACGGTTGGCTGAGCGAATTATCTCGGAAGGAATCTCAGTTAGATCTACTGAAGAGATTGTGGCAGTGGGTCAAAAAGATGCTGATAAACCTAGAAACAATAAACCGCGAAAAGGATTGCCAGCGGCTGCCGCTTCAGTAGTTGATCGATTATCTGATCGGTTAGATACCAGAGTTAAAGTTGAAGGAACTGAAAAACGCGGCCGCATTGTGATTGAGTACGCCACACTGGAAGATCTTCGCCGAATTACAGATTTAATTGATCGAGATTAAATTTTCAATCTAATAAGAATGGAATAAAACGCTTCACACCAAAATGTAACAAAGTCATTTCAAGAATCTGTAAGGTGAGTATGTTAAGAAAAGGCTATATCGATACTTCTTCTGGCCAAGTACATTTTGCAGCAATGGGAGACTCTGGTCCATGCGTTGTGCTACTTCATGAGAGCCCACTATCTAATCGAATTTATTATGAAGTAGCAGAGGAAATCTCAACCTGGGGGAAAGTATTTCTGCCTGACACCCCAGGTTATGGTCAATCGACCCCGCTTACTAAAGATGCAGATTTAACCGATTATGCAGCTGTATTAATCGAAGCCATTAATTCATGGCGAGGTGACAACAAAGTAATCATTGGTGGCATTCACACTGGAGCAAGTCTTTGTGTTGAAATTGCCAATCAAGCTCCAGAAATATGCCTTGGCATAGTTCCAATTGGTTTGCCCGCCTATAGCGCTGAGGTGAGGGCTGCAAGGCTAAGAGATTATGCGCCAGATATCGAGCTTTCAAATGATGGAAGTCATGCACTATGGGCGTGGGAGAGGTATCGAAAGATGTGGCCAACTGCTCCAATTGAACATATTCAATTAGCAACCGCAGACCTTTTTTATAACCTTGAGCGCTACAACTGGGCCTATCACCAGGCATTTAAATACGATGCCACAGCAAAATTGAAGACCGTCAAATGTAAGGTATTAATGACCGCCGCCACAGGCGAGTTTCTTTTCGATGTGACAAAAGATCTTGCTAATCGTGAAGGTTTACCATTCCATGCTTTCCCTGGACAAGATGGTCAAGGGCAAGTGTCGCTAAAAAATGCTCAGGAGTTAAGTCAAGTGTTAAAGCAGTTTAGCGAGAGTCTTTAAATAAAGCTTAATAAATTAAGTCAGATCGGATAAAACTTGTTCAGCTGATTTAGCGAATATGTCCACCATCTGTACTAATTCATCTTTTGTAACAACAAACGAAGGTGAAAATGCCAAAGTATTTGATTCTGACAATGGCCTCACAATTAAGCCATTTTCAAATGAAGCTCGAGCTATTCTTCTTCCCACTCCAATTTCAGTTGCGAATGGCTTTAATGGATCTATTGACTGAACGAATTCAACTGCAGCAAGTAAGCCATAACCGCGAATATCACCAACTTGACTGTGATTAGCAAACTTCTCTTGTAGCTGCGATAATAGGAACTCACCGTTTTCATTGACTTGAGTTAATAAATCATCATCTTGCATGATTTCCAAATTAGTTAATGCTGCTCGCATTGCTAATGGGTGACCGGAGTAGGTGTAGCCATGTCCGAATACTTGATTCTTCTGACTCTCGCCAGCAATTACTTGCCATATCTTCTCCCCGACAAGCACTGCAGATAACGGGACATACCCTGAAGTTATTCCTTTTGCTAACACTATGAAGTCTGGTTCTAGCGAGAAACTCTCGGTGCCAAACATCTTGCCAGTCCGACCAAATCCAGTTACCACTTCATCGGCAATAAACAAAATCTCATATTTCCGCAATAATTGCTGCAGTGCGGCAAAGTAGCCTGGGGGCGGTGGAACAACACCACCTCCGGCCATTATGGGTTCGGCAATAAATGCTGCAATGGTCGCTGGATCTTCAGCCAGAATTAGTTTTTCAAGTTCAGCCATCAAAAACCCAACAAACTCTGCCGGCGTGCTGCCAGCTGGTTTATCCCACAGTGGATGGGTTGAACTGGTGTGAAGAGTCCGAGCAATTGGTAAATCAAATTTTTGGTGCAGGTTGGTGAAGCCGGTTAGGCCACCAGCAAATATGGTGGATCCGTGATACCCGTGCTTTCGGGAAATAATCTTCTTCTTGTTTGGTCTACCTAACAGGTTGTTGTAGTACCAAACTAGTTTCACAACCGTGTCGTTAGCATCTGAACCTGATGAACCAAAGAACACCTTAGACATGTGTTTTGGTGCTATCTCAAGTAATTTTGCCGAATAGATCGAAGCAATATCTGTGCCATAAGAAGTAAGTGCCTGAAAGTAGACCAACCTTTTTGCTTGATCTGCAATGGCTTCGACCATTCGATCTTCACCATAACCAACATTGACACACCAAAGTCCGGCTATGCCATCTAGATATTTCTTACCATTAGCACCCATTAGAGTGGACTTGCTGCCACCAACAAAAATGTCGGCGCCCACTTTTTCATGGTTATTCAGGTTGGAAAACGGATGAAAGAAGTTGTTTCGATCTAGATCAATTAGGTCTTTAGCGGTTAGTTCCATTACGGGATATTACCAAGAAATAACTTTTCAGTCTCACCTTTGTGACGGATGGCATATTCAGTTTTCTGGGCTTAACAATTAAAGAGATTTAAGGTACTTTAGTTCAAAATCAGGGAGGTTTCTGTGCGAGATATTGATGAGCTATTGACCCTAGACGAACGCTCCAGTGCTGACTTCATTCTTTCCCTACGCAAACGTTGGGCCGATACGGTTTATCCGGCATTCATCACTGAATTTGAAAACTCTGGCATAAAGGTTTCAACTGCGGCTGAAGGTGAAGCTCGACTAAAAGAGATGACGTTGTATCCATGGTTTAGCCACTTAGAGCGAATTGGCCAGAAAATGATGTGGCGACTGGGTAGCGATGTGGTGTTTCGCTGCAGCGATGAACTGCTAGCACAACTTGAAGAAACACCAAAAGTTGATTCCAGTAAATTGAAGTTAAATCCAAACTTAGAGCTTCCCACCTGGTACACCGACACTGATATTCATATGCAACCAGGCAGTTTCTTCTCTGATGATCTTTCTGGTTATGTTTATCAATTCGGTGCTCGAATTGTGATGTTGCGAGATAACGATGGTTATAAATTCCATAAGTTGTTTGTAAATACCGCACTACCTGATCTGCCAGCAAATGCCCGAGTGTTAGATATGGCCTGTGGCTTTGGTAAAAGCACCAGACCACTAGTTAACCGATATCCAGATGCTGAAGTAATTGGCGTTGATCTAGCAGCACCAGGATTGAAACTTGCTCACGCTGAAGCATCCGCCGAAGGATTAAACATCGAGTTTCGGCAAGAAGATGCCCGAAATGTTGATCTGCCAGATAAATCGGTTGATTTAGTAACTGGCACCATGATGTTGCATGAGATGCCACAACCAGCAATTATTGAAACTATTGCGGAAGCTGCTCGATTGCTTAAACCAGGTGGCGTAATTAGATTCTTGGAATTTCATCCAACTGGCGATCCAGTTCGCGATGCCACAGTTTATGAACATGCCGAGCGGAACAATGAGCCATATTTCCGTGATTTATTTGCAACCGACTTAATAAAGGTTTGTGAAGAACATGGTCTTACTGATGCTAAATGGGTAGCTTTTGATGAACGCGCTGACGGGCTGCGGCCAGATGGCTGGCCGACTAGAAGTGATTGGCATTTCCCATGGTGCGTGCTGCAAGCAACTAAGGCGGCGTAATGAGTAAAGAATTTGATTTCTTCGGCGATCCACAAGTTTCCAAACTGTTTGATCTAATTTTGCAGCTAGGAGCAGATCTGCATGTGGCAAGCACTCGAGTTCGAGCGCTAGAGATGATGCTAGTTCGAAGTGGGGTAATGAACGCCGGCGAGCTAGATAGCTTCGAGCCAACTGCGGCGGAGAAGGAAGTATTAGATAGAAACCGAGATGAGTTTATGGCTCGGCTAATGCGAATCATTACTGAAGTAGGCCCTGCCGAGCATCCACTGCGACAGCAGTGGGATGAAGCAATTGCGCTGCGAAAGCAGAAAACTAGCTAGTTAAATTAGTTAGTAGATTTAGAAACACATCGCCTAAATCTAAACCAGCTGCAGTGACCGCTTGTGGAAACAAACTGGTTTCAGTTTGGCCTGGATTGATGTTTACTTCCAAGAACCAGATATTTGCATCAGCATCAACGATTAAATCAGTGCGCGAAATATCTTTGAGCCCCAATGCCTGATGCATCTTGATGGCAATCTCAGTTGCTTGCTTGGTAGTTGCTTCGCTGATTCGAGCTGGCACGAAAAATTCAGTCATGCCAGCGGTGTAGCGGCAGTCATAGTCGTATAGATCATGATCTGGCACGATCTCCACAATCGGTAAAGCGCGAACACCAGCTTTATCTTCCAAAACACAAACTGCAATCTCGGTGCCAGTGATATATGGCTGCATTAACACAACTGAGCCATAAGAGAACGCAGTTACCATCGCAGCTGGTAGCTCATCTTTTGATTTCACTACCGTGGCACCAAGCGCCGAGCCGCCATGGCTGGGCTTAACTACCATAGGCAAGCCAATAGTGGTGATCGCAGAATCTAATAATGCGGTTGCGCCAAGTGATTTAAACGCTTCTTGTGGCAGCACCACTGATTTCGGCACAAATACGCCAGCCGCAGCCGCTACTTGATTGGCAATTGGCTTTTCAAATGCGATTCTGGCTGCCGCTGAAGGCGATCCCACAGTTTTATAACCAGCAACATCTAATACTTCGCGAAGCGAGCCATCTTCCCCAACCTGACCGTGAACCAGCGGCAGCACTACATCTGGATTTATTTTCCGCAGCTCTGGTAATAAGTCGGCATCAATATCAACCTCAAATACTTCCTGGCCTTTTTCACGCAGCGCCTGCGCTACGCGCCGACCAGATCGAAGTGAAACTTCTCGCTCTGCTGATAAACCACCAGCTAATACGGCAATTCTCATTTTTGATCACCAACCCCAAACGTGTTTAGTAATTCGGCTTCATCTCGCATCACATTTGCTAACCGCTTAACACCTTCCACGATTCGCTCTGGTGGTGGATAACAAAACGACAGTCTTAAATTTGATCTGCCTTGGCCATCAGCATAAAAACCAGTGCCCGGCACATAAGCAACCAATTGCGTTACCGCCCGCGGCAGCATTGCAGTGGCATCAAAGCCTGGCGGCAGCGTCAACCAAGAATAAAAACCACCCGTTGGCACCGTCCAGCTAACGCCAGCCGGCATTTGGTCATCAAGGGCTGCCAGTAAAGAATCGCGACGAAGTTTGTAGATGTCGCGGAAAGTTGCTACCTGCGCCAACCAGTCTTGGGTGCGCAAATACTCATCCACAATCATCTGCGTGAAGTTACTTGGACAAAGTGTTGCCGCTTCATTAGCGAGCACTAGTTTTTCGCGCAGCGCATGTGGGGCTACTGCCCAACCAATGCGCAATCCTGCTGAGATGATCTTGCTAAACGAACCGCAGTAAACGACTCGTTCCTTTTCATCTGCTGCCATTGGTCGATGGATGACACCATCAAAACTCAGCAGCGCATAAGGATCATCTTCAATGATCAAAACATTTTCCCGCTCGGCAATTGCCACAATTTCTTTTCGGCGAGCTTGCGGCTGGGTAATACCTGCTGGATTATGAAACGATGGAATCGTATAAAGCAGCTTTACTTGCTTTCCTTCAGCTTTAACTTTGGCAATCATTTCTTGCAGCGCAACTGGATTTAATCCCTGCTCATCCATTGCCACATGTCTGATATCTGCTTCATAGGCCCGAAATACGCCAAGCGCACCAACATAGGATGGGGATTCCACCAAAATCACATCACCTGGATTACACATCACCCGCACAATCAGATCAATTGCCATCTGTGAGCCAGCAGTGATCACAATGTCATCGGGGTGTGCGGTCATGCCGGTTGGTCGCATTACTTCCAAAATTGATTCGCGCAGTGAAACATGTCCTTGACCCGCGCCATATTGCAGCGCAGTTTTAGCATCTTTAGTAATTACCGAATTAACCACACTGCGAAACATCTCCACATCAAGTGCTTCCACAAACGGCATCCCGCCAGCAAGTGAAACAACTTCTGGTCTGGAGGCAACGGCAAACAGCGCTCGAATCTCACTTGCCCGCATTGAGGTGGCGCGGGAGGCATACGCCTGCACCCACGGATCTAACCGATTGCCGTTGGATTTTTCGGTCACTGCCATCACCTACCTAGGGCTAAGTCTTATCTATCGCAATTATTGCTAGCGATCTGGGTTAGTTAAGCGGCACAAAGAACTTAGTTAGTGCGCTCACTGTCGCCTCAGCGCTATCTGCCAGCGTCTGGCTATCAGTTAACAACTCCCGATCTGCCGCAGCGGTAATAAAACCAAGATCAATTCGAACCGCCGGCATCACCGTTGCGCGCAGCAACGGCCAGGATTTCCCAACCACATTGCCATAATTGAAATTGCTGCCATCTAATATTTCAGCCACCAATAGCTGCGCAAATTCTTTACCTAGCAGCGAGTAGCCATGAGTGCCAGCAAAGTAATACCCAATTACCCCTTCAGTTGCCGCGTCATCCGCAACACCAATCTGCACACTCAATACCAGATCAGCACTGGCTTCATTAGCAAAATCCGCCCGAGTGATTGTGCTTGGCCGACCATCGCCACTATGCGTTAACAACACATTTGTGCCTAGCGCTGATAACTTGCCCTCAATTAATTTAACCACTTTGCTAGCAATATTAATTGCTTGATCAGCTAAATACTTATCAATAAACGGATCAGTGCCAATATCTAGCACGATAGTTTTGTTAGCAATACCAGTTCGTTTGTTTTCATGCTTAACTTTTTCTCGCAGGGCAGTTGCATTGCCACCAGCCACCGTTCGATTAAGTCGGTTCAAACCTTGAATCGTGGCAACGCCAACTAAACCATCATCTACCGCACCAATGGCACGCTGAAATTCTTTTACTGCTTTTTCAGTGCGCTTTCCGAAAATCCCATCTACATTCCCCGGACTAAATCCAAGTTGCGTCAATCGTTGTTGTAGTTGGGCCACATCATCACCATGGATTAAATTCCCAACTTGATAACTCAACACTCGGTCCCCAAGCGCCCAAACTGCTTCATCCAAGCGTCGCCAAGTTTCTGGTCCAACAATCCCATCTACACTTAATCCGCGTTGTTGCTGAAAATTCTTAACTGCCAAAAACATCTGATCATCAAACTGATCACTGCTTTCGCTAAGCAAGCCAAGGCGGATTAGGTGATCGCGAATTTCCGTTATGGCTGGACCGCGATCACCAATGGAGAAGCGGGTGATGGTCATTTACTATTTAAGAAATTCAGCCAGATCAGCAACTAGCATGGCTTTTGGTTTTGCACCAATGATCTGCTTAACCACTTCGCCACCAACATAAACATTCATAGTTGGAATTGAGGTGATGCCAGCATTTTGAGCCGCAACTGGATTTTCATCCACGTTTAGCTTCATGATCTGAATCTTGCTGGCATATTCACCGGCAATCTCATCCAGGATTGGTGCCACCTGCTTGCATGGTCCGCACCATTCCGCCCAGAAATCAACCAATACCGGGGTGGTTGAAGCTTTAAGTTCGCTGCTAAAAGTAGCGTCAGTTAATACCTTCATATTTGCCATTGTTTCTCCTTAACTATGGGAAAGCCATCGTTCTGCATCAAGTGCTGCGGCGCAACCGCTTCCGGCAGCAGTAATTGCTTGTCGATAGGTGTGATCGACCAAGTCACCGCAGGCAAAAACACCACTTAAATTAGTTGCCGTGCTACCTGGTTTAACTAAAACATAACCTTCATTATCTAAATCAACCTGACCCTTAATCAATTCATTTCGCGGATCATGACCAATTGCAATAAACAAACCAGTTACATCAAGCGTGCTAGCATCCCCTGTAACTGTGTCCTTGGTTTTGATGTGATTGAGTTTGCCATCTTTACCAACCGCTTCAATTACTTCAGTGTTCCAAATAAACTCTAGTTTTGGATCTGCTTCAGCTCGCGCTTGCATGATCTTGGAGGCACGCAGCGAATCGCGGCGATGAATTAGATAAACCTTCTCGGCAAATCTGGTTAAAAAAGTAGCTTCCTCAACTGCTGAGTCGCCACCGCCAACTACCGCAATTACTTGATTGCGGAAAAAGAAACCATCACATGTCGCACACCATGAAACTCCATGTCCAGATAGTTCTTTTTCACCGGGAATCCCAAGCTCTCGATAACCAGAGCCCATAGCGAGGATGACTGCTTTAGCCCAGTATTCATTGCCGCGATCATCTTTTAGATATTTAACTGGACCAGATAGATCTGCTTGCACTACATCATCAGTAACAAATTGCGTACCAAAACGCTCTGCTTGCGCTCGCATCTGCTGCATTAACTGCGGTCCCATGATTCCAGTTTCAAATCCGGGAAAATTCTCCACTTCAGTGGTGTTCATCAGCGCACCACCGGCAGTTACCGCACCTTCAAACAACAACGGATTAAGTTGGGCTCGAGCCGCATAAATTCCGGCGGTGTAGCCGGCAGGGCCAGAACCAATAATTGCTAATTGCGCAGGATTTTCTTTAGTGGACATAAGGCATAGTCTAGTTAGGACGGGGTGCCGTAGGCAGCCACTCTGCTAATTTGCACCGGCTGCCCGGTCGGAACTTCCACCCAAACGGTGATGTATTCGCCAGTAATGAACCTAGGACCAAATACGATCGCAGTAGTTGGTGCTTCTGTCAGCTCACCTAATTTGCCAGTGCTTGATTGCGAAGTAATTGCATCTGACGTTACTTGCGCAGTTAAGTTGGCGCCACCAACTGAGATATCTAACTCAATTCGCTGCACCGTGCGGCGCTCCCGAAGTTTTAGTTGAATCGCCTGACCGGAACTCACGCTGAAGTTTGTTGGATCGGCAACTGCGGTTAACTCATCATCAGTTAACAGGGATACCGAGGCAACTGGCAGAATTTCATTTCGTAAGTCGGTGCCGGTCTGATTATCGCTAGGTAGATTTGTAGTTGGATTGTTGCTAAGCGAAGTAAAGAACAATGCTGAGCCAGAAATTAACAGCACCGCAATAGTAGTTAGCGCACCAATTAAGCCGCTTCGGCTAATCGTAGATGGTGGCAGATCAATATTTGGTAGTGAGCCAAGCTTTGATTTCTTTGGTGTGGTGAAGCAATCTCTTAACGCGGTAACCGATCTAGTTATATCTGCTGCTGGATTAATTGTTGGAATACTTTCTTTCGCTAACTGATCCCAAGCACCAGATATTTTTGGCGTGATCTGGGATGGCAGCGCTACCACCCCAGCATTACTTGGTGCCGGTGGCAGAGTGCAGATGGTTAACAGCGGCCAATAACCAGTAACCGCGGCATAACCAATTGCACCAACAGCAGCAAAGTCAGATTGTGGTGCGATGCTGACCGCCTCAGTTAAAACTGATGCGATACCAAATCCTCTAATCCGAATTCCCGCTTGAGTTAAAACAATCTCATCTGGCGTTAGGGCACCATGAATTACTTGTTGGGCTTGCGCTTGCGTTAAGCATTCGATCAGATTGCTGACGATGCTTTCAGCATCTTTCAGCGGTGCTCGCCCAACTACTCGCTCAGCCAACGTAACGCCATGCACCCACTCGCTAATAACCCCAAATAAATTCTCATCAGCAACTAGATCCAATACCCGAAGCACTCTTGGATCATGCAAATTTGCTGCCGCGGCAGCACTTTCCTTTAGCTTTAGCACTCGCGGATCGGAGATTGGCAGCGTCCAAATCGAAACATCTCGCTCAAGTTTGCTATCCCAACCACGCCACCAAATGGCACCATTTAATTGTTTGATGCGCTCGGTTAGCTCATAGTGCTCAAGATGTTTTGGCATTTGGCTTTCTTCGAATTAGTTGCCAGACCTCATCTATTTCCTTAACTGGTCTAAATTGCGCCAAACCAAAGAAGGCAGTGATTGCCACCACCCCGGCAACTACTAACTGCAGCAGCGCAGCCCAGGCGTTATTTGGCAGAAACGCTTCAACTAATCCCACAATCACTCGGCTTAACGCAATAGCTGGAACCGAAATAATGATCAGATTGATTACGGTTTTACCAATAATGTTTAGATGTAGTTGTAATGGTTTTCGTAAAACTAAATACATGCCAATTGCTGCTGCGGTGTAGCCGGCGGTGTAGCCGACAGCTAGCCCAGTTACCCAATATGGCCTAGCAGTGGTTAGTAAAAACACCGCGGCCACGATTAGTTGAGTGATATTCATCAATATGGTCAGATAAAACGGAGTCTTAGTGTCCTCTTGGGCGTAAGCAGCTCTGGATAACACATAAAACATGGTGAACGGAATCAAGCTAAGTGCAAATGCACTAAGCACCACACCACTTAAGCTGGTTTGTAGATAAGTGGCATTGCCGCGAGCAAACAACGCAACCATAATGTCTCTACCATGCGCTAACACCATTAGTGCCAGCGGAACAATCACAATTGCCAGCATTCGCAGCGCTCGCTCTACATCAACGCCTACGGAAACTAAATCTTTTTGATGCGCCGTGCGAGCTAAACTCGGTAGCAGCGCAGTAACTAAGGAAACTGTAATCACCGCATGTGGCAATAACATCACTAAATGCGCATTTTGATATGCCGTAACACCAACCGTATTTACCGTGGCATCATTTGCGGTGGCGGCAATTCTGGTTACTGCGGCATAACCAATTTGATTAACTAGCACTAAGCCCACAGTCCAGGTGGCAAGTCTTGAAGTCTTGCCTAGGCCCGAGTTTTTAAAATCAAATCTCGGTCGATATTTGTAACCACTTCGATAAACCACCGGCAACATCATTACTGCTTGCAAAACAATGCCAAGCGTGGTGCCAACTGCTAACACCACCATAGATGCATCAGAGATTATGTTGGCATTGGTTACCCGCACTTGGGTGATAAACGCCAAACCGGTGATGATCACCACAATGTTGTTAACAATAGGTGCGTAAGCGCCAATAATGAATTTATCTCGACTATTTAAGATCTGAGACATCAGCGTAAACAAGCCATAGAAGAATATTTGTGGCAGCAAGAAGCGAGCAAACAACAGCGTTGCCTCTTTATCAGATTGCGCCCAATCAGTTGGCAGATAAATCTTTACCAACCAAGGCGCTAACAGCACTACCACCAGCGTTATCACGAACAAAATCAATAACGTGGCAGTAACCAACCGATCCGTAAATGCTTTTCCGCCATCGGAATCGTCTTTCATTCGTCTAACTAGCTGTGGAATAAATACCGCGTTTAGCGCACCACCAACGGTAAGAATATAAATAATGTTAGGTAGCGTGTTTCCAATAGCGTAGGCATCTGCCAGCGGACCAAATCCAAGCGCGGCAACAATTACGGCAGTTCGAATCAATCCAGTTATCCGCGACAGCACAGTACCAAGCGCCATCGCACTGGTATTGCGCAGTAACTTAGATAACTGATTCATGACTCACCTTTAACAGCGGAATTAGGCTCAATTTCTCGTCGCTTTTTTAGTCTACCGCGAATTGAGATGCTGCTAAGCAATACCAACACTCCAAACGCGCCATAAACTACTAGCTGCGCTACGGCTCGATATTGCGATACCTCAACTGTGAGTGCGGTCGGAGCAATTGCGGTGTCTTCCCCATTCTGACCCTTGATTACTAACTGCGCAAAAATGCTGCCTGGCGTTATCACCTCAATGGGTAACTCAATTACTTGTTTGCTGTTAGCTGGAATCTCAATTGCGGTGGTATCAATTCGCACCACTGCCGTGCCCAGCCCAGTGCCAGCAACTTCAATCTTTGCTGGTGTGCTGCGATTGTTAGTAATGGTTATTGGAATTACCCCAACTGCATCTGGCAATACCACTTTGTTTCGAGATGAAATCTTTAGCTGATTAAGCTCTGCAGCTAATTGGGATTTAGTTTCTCGAGCAACAGCATTACCGCTAGGTCGCGCTTGCCACCACCAACTAGAAGTAGCGGCAATTGCGCTGGTGGTTAACTCTGGATTTGTGGTGCCAGCAGTTGTGGCATTAAGTGAGCGCCAATATCGATTAATTTGATCCAGATTACGCAAGTGCTTAATCGAGAATACTGGAGATTTTCCGGAGATGTTTGAAGTGGCTTTAGCATCAAGTGGTGCCGCAATTGCAGCAGCAGATACTTGATTTACCCAGGGAATATTGGTTGCGCTAGCAAAAAATGCGGTGGCTAAATCAAGGGTCGGTGCCCAACCAATCGGCGATGAAATTGCTGATGCCGAAGTTAACGCAGCGCTAGCCCAAACATATTGCCGCACCATTACTGGTGATGTAGTAGTTTCTAACAGCTCAATCAAGGTTGGATCAACGCTTAGTTCAGTAAGTTCCCGATTTCGAAACTGGTATTTAATTGCGGCCGAATCCCGGGCGGCAACTATGTAATCAATTTTGGCAGCAATTGCGGTGCGCATTCCGTCACCATCAACTGGATGTTTAATTGGCCATGCCGACGACTTCACTTCAGTTGCTGGTACAAGTTCTGCAACATCAGCAACTGCCATGGCTAGCAAATTGTTTAATTTGAATCGGCTGGTCACGTTTGGATCTGGATTTGCCGCAGCAATGCCATTTATCCGGCCGGATAGATTAAGTTCAGTGCGATTTAGTTTTGGCCAGGTATTGGCATCGATAAACCAATCCACATTTCTATCTGCCCCTACTAATAACATAGTTTGCAACGGTGTCACTTCATCACTGGTTGGTGGCACTGAGATCGGCACAAAAACACCTAAGCGTTTAGTGGGAATGTCACCTGCCACGATCGGCACCGCTTGCTCACCAATCACACTGCTTTTACTAATACTGCGCAGCACTAATTGATAGACCCCTTTAGAAATTCTTGGGAGTGAAGATTTAGTAATGGTAACTCGATTGTTACGCACAACTGCTTGATTAAGCGCAATTACATCCTGCGCAATTACGGTTAGATCAGTTACTGGGGAGCGACTTAGCCATAACTCGACTGATTCAATGTCTCGAGAATTTACATTAGCCGAAACCGTAATTGATCCAAAAGATTTAATTACCCCAGGATTAACTTGGGTGATCTCTAATAGATTAGTTGGCACGGCTGCTTGGGTTGGGGTACCAATTAGTGCAAAGCTGAGCAGCAATACTAAACCGATAACGCGTCTCACCAAAGCTCTCCTAATAAGCCAGGAACTTTAGTCAATAGTTTTATCTCATCGTCGTAACGAAGTCGATTTTTCAGATCCAGAAATGGCACCCAGGCAACTTCATCAATCTCTGGATCATCAGCGTTTAACTCAAATGTTTCAGCAAGTAATAAGAAGTGGTGCACAGTCTTCTGAATTCGCTTATCTGTTGCAGAGAACCAGAATCTAATCGTGCCAAGCGGCGCAATTACTTCACCTAAAATTCCAGTTTCTTCCAATACTTCGCGCTTTGCGGCTTGTTCGCGAGTTTCACCTTTTTCAATATGTCCTTTGGGGAGTGACCAATTAAGTCGATTTTTTCGGTCATATCGACCAATTAATGCTGCTGGTCGATCGGGGTGATTCAGGTTAAGCACCAAGCCACCAGCGCTGGTTTCTCGGACATTACGCAGCACCTTTACTGGTTCCAACCCTTTGGCTGGAATCAATCTGGGGCGGCGCGATGCGGACACCTGCTAAGGGTAGGCGAACCCCCGTAGGCTTTATCTGTGAGCAGTTCAGCCAAGAGCAAACTCCGCCAAGCGCTGGCGGAATTTATCCGCATCTCTCCACTAACCGTGGAGCTCGGAAAGATCTTTGCTGAGGCGGGTTATGAGTTGGCGCTGGTCGGCGGGCCAGTTCGTGATGCCTTTTTAGGCCGACTTGGCAATGACCTGGACTTAACGACAAATGCCACCCCAGAGCAGATTTTGACTCTGGTTTCTGGCTGGGCCGATTCCACCTGGGATGTTGGTGCTCGCTTTGGCACGATTGGGATAAATAAAAACGGCTATAAATTAGAACTCACCACATACCGCAGTGAAAGCTATGACGCGGCATCGCGAAAACCAGAAGTTAATTTTGGTGATTCACTTGAAGGTGATTTAGGTCGAAGAGATTTCACGATTAATGCCATGGCAATTAAGTTGCCATCATTAGAGTTCGTAGATCTTTTCGACGGGTTAGATGATTTAGCGAATAGAGTTATTCGCACGCCACAAACCGCAGAGTTGTCCTTTAGTGATGATCCACTACGAATGTTGCGAGCCGCAAGATTTGCCGCGCAGCTAAATTTCACCGTTGCTGATGATGTGATTAACGCGATGCGCGAGATGAAATCTCGACTTAGCATCGTTTCGGTCGAACGAGTTCGAGACGAGTTCAATAAATTAATTCTTGGCGAAAAGCCAAGACTGGGTTTGATTTTATTAGTTGAAACTGGTCTGCTGGAATTATTCTTGCCAGAAATTCCTGCAATGCAATTGGCTGAAGATGAACACAACCGACATAAAAATATTTATGAACATTCCATAACCGTGCTTGAGCAAGCAATTGAGTTAGAGCAATCGCATGAGCCAAAACTGGAGCCAGATTTGATTCTGCGCTTAGCTGCATTACTGCATGACATCGGTAAACCAAAAACTCGCAAGTTTGAAGACAATCGGGTGACATTCCATCATCATGAAGTAGTTGGTGCGAAAATGACGCGAAAGCGCATGAAAGAACTTCGCTATAGCAATGAAGAGATTGACCAAGTGAGTTTATTAGTTGAGCTACATTTGCGGTTTCATGGCTTTAGTGGTGGCGAATGGACTGACTCTGCAGTTAGAAGATATGTCACCGATGCGGGAGATCAGTTACTCCGATTACATAAATTAACCAGAGCCGATTGCACAACCAGAAATGCTCGCAAAGCGCAAGCACTACAACTCTCCTATAACAATTTAGAGCAACGAATTGCTGAACTGATGGCGCAAGAAGAACTGAATGCAATTCGCCCTGATTTAGATGGCAATGAAATTATGCAGATTCTGAACCTAAAACCAGGTCCAGAAGTAGGAGCTGCTTATAAACATATGTTGGAAGTGAGGCTAGAACAAGGACCGCTAGATAAGGACGCGGCGATCGCTGAACTTAACCGGTGGTGGCAGTCCCAGCGTTAGCAATCTTGGACCAAAACCAGCCAATGGTTACGGTGCTAAGAGATACGATCAGCAACAGATCAAAGATTTGAATGTAATCACTAAGCAGGGCACAAACCGCTGCGCCAATTACCACAGCCGAGTTAATAGCAGTGTCATAGATTGCAAACGCCCGGCCGCGATGCGTATCTGGAATAGTCACTTGTAATCGCTCATCGGTTAAGACTTTATTGCCACCAGGTGCGCAAGTGACGGCAAAGCCAGCAAGCCCTAATGCAATTAGCGCGGGCACAAATTGCGCAGTAATAACGGCAATTGCGCTCAGCACACTTAGAATCAATAACCACATCTCTCGACTAATTCGATTAACCGCAGTAGGTGTGGTTACACCAATTGTGCCGGCAACAATTGCAGCAATTGCAAACGATCCAGCCACAACGCCTAGTGCTTGCGATTCCGTTTCATAAACTTCGCGGGCGGTAAGAATGCTGGCAACTGCAAAAGCACCAAATGCGGTGCGCTGCGCAGTAATTGAGAGCAGCGCATATCTTGCTGGTTTAGTTTTAGCTAAAACCGAGATTCCTTCAACCACATCAGAGATTGCGCGGTGTTTAGTTTCTGACCAAGGAAGTTTCTCATCTGGAGCAAGGGATCCTTTAGTAAATCCAGTTGCTAATGCGGCAGCGATTAAATACAAACCAGCCGCAACAATCAATGCTGCAGTGATGGAATCAAATACTGCTGAAATTCCAACCGCTGCCGCAGCACCAGTTGCGGCAGACACCGTTCCCATCGTTGGCAGATAACCATCAATTGCCACCAGCTCTTTACCAGAAACAATTCTTGGTAGCACCGTGCTTAGCACCGCTAACACAAATCTATCTACTCCAAGCAAAACCAAAATAGTGATTGCCAATAGTGCCTGACTTGCCGCACCTAATACAACTAACAACAAAATTAAACTAACGGCAGCGCGAAGGGCATTGCCATAAACAACTATGTTTCTTCGATCAATTACGTCCGCAATTACGCCAATTGCGGGACCAACTAATGAATACGGCAGCAGCGTTATGGCGAGCACTAGTGCAATCTGTGGCGCTGAGGTTTGTCGCTCTGGTGAAAACAATAAATAGCCAGCAATGCTGGCTTGAATCATGCCATCCCCAAATTGGCCAGAGATCCGCACTAAGGCAATGCGCCTTACGGCTTTGGTCAACCTGAGTTTTTGCATAGCGCCACGGTACAGCCATAGCAGCCTTAATGGATGTGCAATAACCTAATCGCCATGTCAGCAAGTTCAATTTCGGCAAGAATTGCCGACCCTGCAACACCTCGGGCAGTGCTGGAGTTTGCCATTGAGCGCAAGAGCGTGCTGACCGCATTACAAAACGGCGATCCACTAATGGATGACCCATTTGATGCTCATGAATATTTGTTCAAAGCAGCACAATTTCATGGTGAAGCAACTGATCGGGATTGCCCAGTGTGTGAGAGTGAAAAACTAGTTGAGCTCAGATATGTCTATGGCAAAGAGTTAGGACCATATTCGGGTCGAATTAAGTCATATCAAGAAATCACTGAGATGGCCTATCAATTTGGTAATTTGAAAGTATTTATGGTGGAAGTGTGCCAAGCCTGTCGATGGAATTACTTAATTCGGTCATATCAAGTTGGTGATGGTGTGCCGCGCCGCCCCCTCAGACGCAGTCGGGACTGGTTAGATTAAGAAGTGGCACCAGCAAAGACGTTAACTCAATCATTAGTACGCCTAGCAGTAATGTTGGCACTCGTTGGTGGCTCGTTATCTGTAGCGTTGTTCTCAGTTGCCGTGGTTTTCTCTAGCATCCCAACTCCTAATCAAGTTGCGGTGGTGCAATCAACTGCGGTTTTTTATGCAGATGGCAAATCACTGATTGGTAATATCGGCGAGATTCAACGAGTAGATGTTAAGTTAAACGAATTTCCAGATCATGTGAAGTATTCCGTGCTTGCAATTGAAGACAAAGCATTTTATGAACATGCGGGATTTTCCCCAATTGGTATTGCGCGAGCGCTGTTTAATAACTTGTTTTCTTCAACCACTCAAGGTGGTTCCACAATTACGCAGCAATATGTGAAGAACGCTTATTTGACGCAAGAGCAAACCATTATTCGTAAAGTAAAAGAGCTGGTGCTTGCGGTAAAGCTAGAAACTATGGCAAGTAAAGATGAGATCTTAGAAAACTATCTCAATACTGCCTATATGGGCAGATCCAGTTATGGCTTTGAAGCTGCTTCACAAGCTTATTTTGGTAAATCAGTTCGAGATCTATCGCTATCTGAAGGTGCAGCACTGGCTGCGCTGCTGCGCTCACCCGGTGGTTATTCGCCAGAGAACAATGCCGAGCGACTTGAAAACAGATGGAATTTTGTGCTGCGACAGATGGTGAATCAAGGCTGGGCGACAGAAGCGGAAAAAGAAGTTGCGCAATTTCCGAAATTCAAGCCAAAGCGAGTTAATCGGTTAGGCGGACCAAATGGCCACTTATTGGCTTATGTGCGCACGCAACTAGAAGATCTTGGGTTTACTGAGCAAGAAATTGAGTTAAATGGCTTACAAGTAATCACCACTTTCGAACGAGATGCCCAGCTAGCGCTAAATAAAGCAGTTCGTGAAGTCGGTCCAAGACCATGGTCAAGTGGTTTGCGAATTGGGGTGGCTTCAGTTCGAGTTGGCACTGGTGAAATTGTGGCGATGTATGGCGGCCGGGATTATGTTGATGATCAATTCAATAACGCAACGCAAGCAAGAGGACAGGCTGGTTCAACTTTTAAAGCGTTTGGGTTAGCCGCAGCACTAGAACAAGGAATTGGTTTTAACACTACTTGGAATGGTGATAGTCCAGCCACGATTTTGGATTACAAACTTAATAACTTAGGCAAAGTTTCTTACGGCAAAGTAACGCTGCTGCAGGCGCTAGAAAAAAGCATGAATACCCCCATGGTGGCACTTGGCGCAATTATTGGACCAGAGTTAATAGAGCAAGCAGCAATTAGAGCAGGTGTGCCAGAGACCACGCCAGGTTTATTGCCAGTGTTATCAACCATTATCGGAACATCATCTCCTAGACCAATAGATATCGCGAACGGTTATGCCACTTTTGCCGCTCGCGGACAAGTAGCAGATAACAGCGCAATTAAGGAAGTAAGAAACAGTGCAAACTCAGTGCTGTGGTCATTTAATGCAAATCCACAACAAGTATTTTCAACTGAGATTGCCGATGAACTTACCTTTGGCTTACAGCGAGTAGTAACTAAAGGAACTGGTGCTACTGCATTAGGGGTTGGCCGACCAGTTGCTGGCAAGACCGGAACTAGCGATGACAATTTATCTGCTTGGTTTGTTGGCTACACGCCACAAATTGCAACTGCGGTGATGATGGTGCGGGAAGATGAAGCCGGCACTGCGATCTCACTTCGCGGCACTGGCGGCTTAGCAAACGTCACTGGCAGTTCCTTCCCAGCTCGAATCTTTACTCAATACATGCGAGATGCCCACACCAAGCTTCCAGTGATCGAGTTTCCAAAACGAACTAAAATTGGTGATACCACCGACTACAGCACTTACTTTTTCGGTGGCGAAGTAATCCCACCAGATGAAGCTCCAATTGACCCAGATGCACCAAGCAGTGAAGAATTAGAAATCAACGAAGCGCCATAGGAAGATAATGCGAAACATTTCTGATGACAAACTTAATCAGTTGCTGGAACGAGAACGAGCTACCTATCTAGCAACTCACCCAAAAAGCTATGCGGCATATCAAAATTCGCACAATTTATTTGGCAAAGTTCCAATGACCTGGATGAATAAGTGGTCTGGTGGTTTTCCGCTTTATCTAGATCATGCAACTGGTAACTCAATCACTGATATTGATGGCAATACCTATGTTGATTTTGCCCTTGGCGATACCGGTGCGATGGCAGGGCATTCACCTCAACCAACTATCAATGCAGTTAGCAAGCGGATGGCAGAACTTGGTGGCATCACCACGATGTTGCCAACCGAAGACGCCCAGTGGGTAGGAGATGATCTAACCAAAAGATTTGGTTTGCCACTTTGGTCATTTACCCTCTCGGCAACAGATGCAAATCGTTGGGCGCTGCGAATTGCCAGACTAGTTACTGGTCGACCAAAGATTTTAGTTTTTTCTTATTGCTATCACGGCAGCGTAGATGAAACCTTTATTACGTTAGATGATGCTGGAAAACCTAGGTCAAGACCAGGCAATGTGGCACCAGCAGTTGATCCAACTGAAACCACCCGCGTGGTTGAATTCAATAATTTTGCGGCTCTGCAGCGCGAGTTATCACATGGTGATGTAGCGGCAATTTTGATGGAGCCAGCACTCACCAACATCGGAATTGTGCTTCCTGAACCTGGCTTTCTGGCTAAAGTGCGAGAAGTTGCTACCGCGACAGGCACACTTTTAATCAATGATGAAACTCATACGTTTAGTGCCGGACCTGGTGGGGCAACTAAAGCGATGAACTTAAGTCCAGACATGATCACCATCGGTAAAAGCATTGGTGGCGGCATTCCTTGTGGGGCATATGGCATCACCCGAGAGATAGCCGAAAAAGTAGCTAAACACCAAGAAGCAGATTTAGTTGATGTTGGTGGTGTTGGTGGCACGCTTGCTGGCAACGCACTTTCAATTGCAGCGATGCGCGGCACGTTAGAACACATTTTTACTGATGAAGCTTTTGCTCGAATGATTAAGTTAGCAACGCAATTTACTAATGATGTGCAGCAGGCAATAGA
>JBJOHY010000017.1:0-3178 GCA_046047475.1 Actinomycetota bacterium
AACCACAATCTTGACTATGCGTGCCCCTGGAATGACGATGTTCCGAACTTCAATTTTCACCTGGACGGTATTTATTACCTCAGTGTTGGTATTAATTGCATTCCCAATACTTACTGCAGCATTTTTAGGCCTGTTCCTAGATCGAAATTTTGATAGTTTGATTTTTGATCCGTCACACGGCGGTGCAATTTTGTGGCAGCATTTATTCTGGTTCTTCGGGCATCCTGAGGTTTACATTATTGCTTTGCCATTCTTTGGAATCGCATCAGAAATTCTGCCAGTTTTTTCTCGCAAGCCAATATTTGGTTATAAAGGTTTGGTATACGCCACAATGGCTATCGCTGCACTTTCCGTAGCAGTGTGGGCGCACCATATGTATGTGACGGGTGCAGTGTCATTGTCGTTCTTCGCGCTAACCACCATGTTAATTGCCGTGCCAACTGGCGTTAAATTCTTCAACTGGATCGGCACTATGTGGCGCGGTTCGCTTTCCTTTGAAACGCCGATGCTTTGGACGCTTGGTTTCTTAACTACCTTCTTGCTTGGCGGATTAACTGGCGTCATGCTGGCAGCTCCTGCCATCGATTTCCATGTTTCTGACTCCTATTTCGTGGTAGCACATTTCCATTACACCGTGTTTGGCACGGTGGTGTTCATGATGTTTGCTGGCTTCTATTTCTGGTGGCCAAAAATGACCGGCCGAATGCTGGATGAGAAGTTAGGCAAGTTGCATTTCTGGCTATTGTTTATTGGTTTTCACACGACTTTTCTAGTGCAGCACTGGCTTGGCGCGGAAGGAATGCCTCGCCGATACAGTGACTATTTGGCAAGTGATGGCTTTACTACGCTCAACGTGGTTTCTTCAGTGGGTGCGGCAATTTTGGGTCTCTCTACTCTGCCATGGCTTTACAACGTTTATAAGACCTGGCGATTTGCTCCAAGAGTTAATTCCGATGATCCATGGGGCTGGGGAATGTCATTGGAGTGGGCAACTAGCTGTCCTCCGCCGCGATACAACTTCGTTTCAATTCCGCGAATCAGAAGTGAGCGACCTGCTTTCGATCTGCACCATCCAGAATATGGTGATGACCCGAATACCAATCCAAATCTGGCAGGAAAGAGTCACTAATGCGTCCTAGTGGATTTATTTACATGGCTGGTGCGCTGTTCTACATTGTTGTTGCTGCCATCTATTGGGTTTGGACTGCTGAAATTGTTGGCACTACGGCAATGCTGCTTACTGGCTTCTTAGCGCTGCTAACTGGTTTTTACGTTCTCTTTACTTCTCGTCGATTGGGCGTAGGGCCAGAAGACATTGAAACTGCTGAAATTGCCGATGCTGATCCAGATTATGGCTTTTATTCGCCTGGTTCCTGGTGGCCGCTGCCGGTGGCATTTAGTGCAGCGGTGATTGCAGTGGGATTAATTTTCGCGGTTTGGTTAGTGCTGCTTGGCATGGTTGCGCTATTTATTAGTTTGGGCGGCTGGATGCTGGAGTATTACCGTGGCCCTAGATTGCCTGAAGCTTAATCACTGCTAACGCATTGGTACTGATTTGAGTTGCAAATTTGGCATTCAAACTTGCGGCAGCGGCAGCGCCAACCAGCATCGGTAGAGCAGCGGATGCTCTGACTGGAAGCAATTTTGCGCCAACTTTAATAATTACTCGCTCAGCTAACTTGCGATTGAGATTCTCGACAAAGGATGATGAAGTGAGTTCGAGCGGGCGAGGGGTTGGCTGTGCGGCAAGTGAACTAAGCACAGTTAGCCTTCGCAGCTGCGGTTCATCCAAAATCAAATCATGAAGTGCGGCAAGCAGCAGTACATGATTCACACTTGTCTTTCCAACTAAAAATATGTCTCCGGCAGCACTCCCAATTGTTGCCAGGGTGCCAAAGAACGGGGCGGCAGCAATTGCGCCAGCTCCGCCACCGATCGCCGCAACTTGAGCAAGATATTTCTTTGCGGCAATCTGGCATAATTCATCAGTTGTTGCTAGCGGGTGATTGGTCCGCAGTAAGTTGGCTCTAGCCCAACTGCTGGCGTATTGGTCGGCAATTGAAGCCTCACTACCATTTAGAAATAGCTGTCCTACCTGTCGAATCAATTGCTCTTTGTTAATCATCCTAGAATGGTAGATCATCCCCGGAATCAACCTGCTCAACCAGCGCTAATGCTCTTGATAGGGCATCAACGGGAACTGGCTGCGTACTAATGATTTCGCCAGTGGCTAGATCTACTTCAAGGCCATCAGCAATAACTTCGCGGGTCTTTGCGTTTTGATTTCGCTGGTCACACCAAGCACTAACGGGACAGCTAACGCAAGCAGTACCCGGGGAAGCAGCAAAAGTCTCATCGTGATGAAGCTGATCAAAACTGATTGCCATGGCTCGTCTGGCCGCCAATACAGTTTTAGGATCGCTGGCATCAAATGCGATAACTTGGCCACGCTCTGGTGTTAATAACTCAAGTTCAACTAATCCGCCCTGTTCGCTTTGAATTCCAATCGCAAATGCCACTTGTGGGTAGAGCATTAGGTAATCAGAATCAGAAACATCTGCCAATATTGTGGTGGTCTTGATCTCTCGCCAAAGTGATTTGGCGTCCCGGCTACCTAATTCATCAGCTCTAGTAGTGATTACTACATCAGCATCACAATCCCAAACCGTTTTTGATTGTTCACTTACCAACTTGGTATTGGCATGTTGAAATGGACAGACGCTGATATGGCTATTCAACCAGTTGCGTGCTTGCGCCAGATAATCTTTAGTCCAGCCTAAACTTGTTGCGATCTGACCTAGTTCATTATGGGGAAGGTCGGCAGCCGAGCAGGGAACTTGCCGCTCATGTGCTTTCATAATCCACTCATGAACTGCGTTACCGCGATCAATTGCGGCATTAGACTCGAACTGTTTTTTCGGTAGCTTCAAGACATAGGTCAGGAAATACTGATAGTTACAGCGTTGATAGGAACTCAACATCGGCCTGGAAAGAGATTTTGAAATCTTGCCAGAGGTGGGCAACCCCAAGAAGCCAGGTAACTTCTTGATTTCTGGACAACTTATTCGATATCTGCACTCCACACAGTTATTGCCTGGCGTAAAAGCAGGATCAGTTAGAAAATCTTGAACTACCGTGGATACTCCGCCAACAAATGCGGCAGCGGATGCAGCATCTC
>JBJOHY010000018.1:0-3819 GCA_046047475.1 Actinomycetota bacterium
GGTTGCTGGCCCGGCCAGAACCATGCGATCAAAACCGCGCCAGGCATCTCCAACAAGATAGCTAAACTAATCGTGGTAGCAGATAACGAACGAAGCGCTAAGTTCATCAAAGTGTGGCCAAGTAATTGTGCGATGCCAGTTAATGCGAGAATCAAAATCCAATCACGACGCTCATATCCGGTCAGTGGCGATCTTGATACCAAAACAAAAATCAGCAAAACTGCAGCAGCAACGGCATAAACAATTGTGGTGTAAACACTAGTTGGAATATTTTTTCTAACCTGCTGCCCCACTGTCATGTATGCCGCTGCCAAAATAGCACCAAGAAGTGCCAGCAGATCGCCAATTAATGCAGTTGGATTCAAACTGAAGTCAATTCCAGTGAGAATTACTACGCCGATCAAACTAATTGCAATACCAAACCATTCTCGGCCTGGTGCTTTATTCCCCATCAGATGAGCAATAAGGGCTGCCCAAACGACTTGAGTGGCAACAATTGCGGTTGATGCGGCAATTGAGGTGTAGCGAAGTGATGGAATCCAAGTAGCGAAATGCAATCCCAGAAACAAACCTGCTAGTGAAGCGCCAAGTAGATCACGTTTAGTCAGCCGACCCCAAACTTCTCGATTTCTTGCCCAGGCAAATGGTGCAGTAACTGAGGCACCAATAAAGCATCGCCAGAAAGCAATAGCAAGTGCTGGCGCAGCACAGGCTGCAATTATCGGCCCAGAACTAGCCACTGCGGCAACAGCAACGGCAAGCGCAATCAGATCGGTTCGGTAATGCAGCGAATTCACGGAATGACCTTACGGCAGAAACGGCTTAGGTTAGCCTTGCCCTATGGAACGGCGCGTTTTCTTAGCCAAGTTGGCTGGCACTGCACTATTTGATCCAAATGGCGATCAAGTCGGCCGAATTCGCGATGCCGTCATCTCAAGGCCCATTCCGCTTAAATCACCTCGAGTCCGCGGGCTAGTGGTTGAAGTACCACCGAAGCGTCGAGTGTTTGTGCCAATGGGAAGAATCACCAATATCGAAGCTGATCAAGTAGTTAGCACTGGAACCATTAACTTGCGTCGATTTCAATTACATGCTGATGAAGTATTAGCGCTTGGTCATTTTCGGAATAGCAGTTATCGAGTAGCTAAAAGGACTGCATCACAAAAAGTAGTGGATTTAGCAATGGAATTAGATCCAAAAACACGCGAATGGTCAATCACTACTTTGTTTGTTCGAGAAGGCGGAGCAGGTCTATTACGTAGAGGTAATGAAACATTAATCAATTGGTCGGATTTAGTTTTTGAATCCAAATTAACTGACCAAAGCGAAGAGCAGCGAATTTTGGCGCAAGTAAATGAAATGCATGAAGCAGATGCTGCCAAGTATTTGCTGCAACTAAATTTTGAAACCCGGTTGCAGATCGCTCAAGATCTAGAGGATGAAGTATTAGCGGCTGTACTCGAAGAGCTCCCCGATGATGATCGGGTCGAATTGCTGCAGCGATTAGAAACTACCCGTGCTGCTAATGTGTTAGAGGAGATGGATCCTGCGGATGCAGCAGATGTATTGAGCGAGATGTCACCAGAGAACGCCGCAACTTATCTGGAGCTAATGGAACCAACCGATGCGGCTGGATTGCGCCGGTTGTTGACCTATGGCGATTACACCGCGGGCGGAATGATGACCTCTTCGCCAGTTATTTTGCCGGCGAGCGCAACAGTTGCCGACGCCCTTGCGGCAGTACGGATAAAAGAAGTAACACCCTCACTTGCTGCCCAAGTATTTGTGGTTAGAGCGCCAACTGAAACGCCAACTGGTCGATTTTTAGGCGTAGTTCATACCCAACGATTACTGCGTGAACCGCCATATGCACTGATTTCATCAGTCCTAGACACCGAAGTCGATCCGATACAGCCAGATGCATCATTAACCGATGTGACTAAGAGATTCGCTACCTATAACTTGGTGGCACTGCCAGTAACTGATGATGCCGGTCGGCTAATTGGTGCGGTTACGGCAGATGATTTGATTGACCATATGCTGCCAAGCGATTGGCGAGATCAACCGGAGGTGCATCGTGGCTAATCGACGCCTGGACCAACCAACCACCAAATCACTTAGAACAGTTCGCGACCCCGAGCGAATTGGACAACTCAGTGAGCGAATCGCAAGGTTTATTGGCTCATGGCACTTTATTGCATGGATGACGCTGGTAGTTACCGTTTGGTTAATACTGAATATTTTTGCCCCACAATATCTGCGATATGACGAATATCCATTTATCTTTTTAACCTTAATGCTTTCGCTTCAGGCATCCTATGCCGCACCACTAATTTTGTTGGCTCAGAATCGACAAGCTGACCGTGATCGAGTCACGTATGCTGAAGACCGCGCGCACAACGAGCGACTCCACGCCAGCTCAGAATATTTAGCTCGCGAAATCTCAGCCATTCGAGTCGCTCTAGGTGATGTAGCAACTAGAGACTATCTCCGTTCCGAATTGCGCGAACTACTAGCCGAATTGCAGCGCGACGATAAGGAAGCTAGCTAAACACTTAGTTCTTTGTTAACGGCGTGGATCGCCATGGCACCGTTTATATTTCTTGCCAGAACCACATGGGCAAGCAGCATTACGCGGCGTATCCGGATATTCCAGATCAGCACCAGCTGCGGCAATTGATCGTTGCGTTGCTAACCCTGGTGCTGCTACTTCAACTTTATCAACTGCCGGCGTTACCTGAACTTGGGCAGCAAAGACATAAGTTACGGTCTCTTCTTTAATAGCATCCATCATTGCAACAAAAAGGTCATAGCCTTCTCGCTGGTATTCCACCAACGGATCGCGTTGACCCATGGCACGTAGACCAATGCCGTTTTGTAAGTAATCCATTTCATAAAGATGCTCACGCCACTTGGTATCAAGCACGCTTAACACAACGCGACGCTCAAGCTCTCGCATAACCTCTTCACCCAGCGCATCTTCCCGTGCTTGATAGGCCTGTTCAGCATCAGCAATTAAATGCGCAGTAAGCGTATCTGGATCTAGCACGCCACCAGATGAGACTCGGATCTGCTCAGGAGTTAGTGATACTGGATAAAGTTGCTGCAGCGCTCCCCACAAAGTTTCTAAATCCCAATTTTCTTCATATGGATCAACCGTTGCGGATCCAACATATCCAGAAATCGTGTCCCGCATAAAATCTTGAATCTCACTTTTCAGATCTGCTCCAGCCAACACTCGTTGTCGCTCTTTATAGATGACTTTGCGCTGTTGATTCATAACTTCGTCATACTTCAAAATATTCTTTCGAATCTCGAAGTTCTGTTGTTCGACCTGAGTTTGCGCATTTTTGATCGCATTTGAAACCATCTTGGCTTCAATTGGAACTTCATCTGGCACGTTAAAGCGACGTAAGAACGAATCCACCAAATCTGACTTAAATCGTCGCATCAAATCATCAGTCAGCGAAAGATAGAACCGACTTTCACCTGGATCACCCTGTCGACCAGATCGGCCACGCAGCTGGTTATCAATACGACGGCTTTCGTGACGCTCAGTTCCCAACACGTAAAGGCCACCGAGATTTACCACTTCATCATGCTCCGCCGACACTGCCGCTTGAGCTTTAGCTAATACAGCAGGCCAAGCTGCTTCATATTCTTCCGCTGATTCAACTGGATCAAGTCCGGAGCGCTGCAATTCTTGGTCGGCCAAGAACTCGGCGTTGCCGCCCAACATAATGTCAGTACCGCGGCCGGCCATGTTGGTTGAGACTGTTACTGCAAATTTCTTACCAGCCATCGCAACAATGGCTGCTT
>JBJOHY010000019.1:0-2773 GCA_046047475.1 Actinomycetota bacterium
CCACGATGCCGAACTTCTGGAATTCCCTGATCAATCCAGCGGCGATTTGACGAACCGCCAGCAACTGATCCTAAAGATGATCGCTGAAACCACTGCCGAACGAGGGTTTCCTCCTACAGTCCGTGAAATCGCAGAGGCAGTTGGCCTTCGCTCCCCAGCGTCGGTAACTCATCAGCTCCAGGTCTTGGAGCGCAAGGGCTTCATCCGCCGAGATCCCAACAGTCCACGGGCAATGGAGATTTTGCAGCCAGGATTAGATAGTCATGAAGTTGCAAAGCCGGTTTATGTACCGATGTTGGGACAAATTGCAGCTGGTGGGCCAATTCTGGCCGAAGAATCAGTAGAGATGGTGCTTCCACTGCCGACCGAACTAGTTGGAAACGGTGAAACTTTCATGCTGCGTGTTAAGGGTGATTCCATGATCGATGCCGCTATCTGCGATGGCGATTGGGTGGTAGTCCGAAGCCAGGCGACGGCAAACAATGGCGATATCGTGGCTGCCCTTTTAGATGATGAGGCCACGGTGAAAACCTTTAAGCGAACTGGCGATGAGGTTTGGTTACTGCCAGCAAATCCAGCATTTTCCCCAATTGATGGGAAATTCGCCCGAGTTATGGGCGTAGTAGTTGCGGTAATCCGAAAACTCTAACTATTTGACAACCATTCTCATTTAGGTGAGAATGGTTCTCATGAAGAAATTTATGTTAGCCAGTTTGTTGCTGCTTACTGCTTGCTCAAACTCAACTCCTCAGGCGGAACCAGAGTTACCTACCATTGTTACTGGCGCTTTTCCACTAGCTTGGTTGAGTAATCAACTAGCCGCAGGGTGCGCGACAGTTTCCGACTTGACCCCAACTGGTGGCGATGTTCACGATTTGGAATTAACGCCATCTCAGACGGCAGAAATTATCGATGCAGATCTAATTGTCACCGCTACTGGATTTCAAACTGCGTTTGATGATGCAACTAAATCAACGCAAGCACCAGTTGTTGATGTTATTCAAGCAATCAAACCTATTTATGGCCACGATCATTCACACAGTCACGACGAGCATGGCGACGAGCATGGCGACGAGCATGGTGACGAGCATGGCGACTCTGAATCTAAAGAAGAGGAAACTCCGGAAGTCGTTGATCCACATTTCTGGTTAGATCCAAACCGAATGATCTTGGCGGCAGAATTGATTCAGAATGACATCTCAAGACTAAGCGAAGAATGCAGTCAAACCGTATCTGATCAACTAGAAAGTATTCGCCTAAAGCTAGTTGAGCTCGATTTAAGCTTTCGGGCTGGCCTTATGCAGTGTCAGAGCAAAACCTTGGTTGTCAGCCATGAAGCGTTTGGCTATTTGGGAGATGCTTATGGCTTGAATCAGATTGCAGTAACTGGGCTTGATCCGGAAGGCGAACCAAGCGCTGCTCGAATCAGTGAGATCATCAAGCTTGCCAAACAGGAGAATGTAGCTGCGGTATTCACCGAAAAAAGCGCAAATCCAGCAGTTGCGGAAATTCTTGCAACTGAGCTTGGGGTTGGTGTCCTGCCGCTAGATCCAATTGAATTAAAACCTACGTCATTGGACTACTTGCAAGTCATGACAGATAACTTAGCTAATCTAAAAACTGGTCTTGTGTGCAATTAACTGTGAAACCACTAGTTGAAACGCACAATTTGTGCGTTGAGCGTGGCGGCAAATCCATCCTGCATGAAATTTCACTTTTAATTGATCATGGTGAAGTAGTCGCTTTACTTGGTGCAAATGGTTCAGGCAAATCAACACTGCTTCAGGCCATCGTTGGCTTACTTCCCGCCACAGCAGGTCAAGTTGAACTATGCGCTGGACATGACAGTGCAACTGGAATTGCTCTAGTTCCGCAATTTGCACCACCAACTTCGTTGATCCCGTTAACAGTTTTTGAATTAGTTAGTACCGGTTTAACCAACCGGAGAAGTTTTTTTGGCCTCAGCCGAAGTGAGAAACTCGCGGTATTTGATGCGATCGCACAGGTGGGCTTAACTGATTTTGCTAAGAATAAATATTCAACGCTATCCGGTGGCCAACTGCGCCGAGCACTGATCGCGCGAGCTCTAGTTTCAAAAGCGGATCTCTTATTGCTTGATGAACCATTAACCGGCTTGGATCGAGAAAGCATTTCGGCCGTTGTAAAGGTTTTGCATGCTCTCAAAGCAGATGGCCTGAGCATGATCGTGGTATCCCATGAATTGGCAGATTTAGAAGAGTTATTCACTCGGGTAATTGAGCTTGACAACCGAAGAGTCAAATACGATGGCGTACCTCTCCCCCAACATCGGCATCAACCTCACCTTCATCACGAACCAATCCATAATTCAGATTTGGGGATGATGCCATGATGATGTCTGATCTATGGCAATACACCTTTATGCAGCACGCGTTAATAGCCGCTTCGGTGGTTGGCTTGACTGCGCCATTGGTTGGCGTCTTTCTAGTTCAACGTCGCCTTGCGCTACTTGGTGATGGCATCGGCCATATTGCGTTGACTGGAATTGGCATTGCAGTATTAACAGGTCAGGCGCCAATTTGGGGAGCCTTGATTGCAGCATTAATTGGAGCAACCTTGGTCGAATACCTTCGTGCTCGATCGAAATTTGCTGGCGATACAGCGCTTTCAATTATCTTCTACGGTGGCATTGCTGGCGGTGTACTGCTTACCTCACTCGGAACCGGTTCGGCTGGTAGCACCCTGGCAAGTTACTTGTTTGGCTCTTTAACTACGGTTTCTGAATCTGACTTAA
>JBJOHY010000020.1:0-4549 GCA_046047475.1 Actinomycetota bacterium
GTTGAGGTTGGACTAGAAGCTGGGGCAAACGCAGCATATCGAGTTGATAACTACACCGAATGCAAAGATGAATGGCTGGTTGGTGTTGAAAATGTCGGACTTACTTCAGGTGCTTCCGTACCTGAGTCTCTAGTTGAAGGTGTGCTCAATTGGTTAGCGGAGCGCGGCTTTGGCGAAGTTGAGGAAGTAAAAACTGCCGAAGAGCGTTTGGTGTTTGCAACTCCCCCAGAGCTGAGAAAAGCGCAGAAAGCGGCAACTAAATAGTTATTTCCGATTTGCGATTTTAAAAAGTAGAAAACTAATCACAAAAGCAGTCAAGACAAACGGTGCCAGGTTTGAAAGTCTGGTAATTACTGTTGCGCCCAATTGATTTAGCGGATTTGCAGATTGGGTAATGGAAAACAAATTTGGTAGTACCACCGCAATCAAATAGGCAGCTGGCGGAGTTGCTACTAAATAGGCCAAATCTTCCTTATGCAACATGGCGCGGCCAAGGAATACCAATGCAATACCTAGGCCACCAGTGATAAAACCAATCTCGCCGCGCAACCAATCTTCAACTGCCGCAAAAATGCTTAGCGAAATGAAAGTTAGCCAAATAAAGCGGCCAGTTTTTGGGGTATCTACGATTTCTGGCAGCACCCTGCGTCGAGCGGCAACGGCTGGTCGAGCGGAATCTGCTAACTTGCCCGATGCACCAATTGCTCGATAAAGCTGACCTGGTTTCTGCGCCATATCTACCATCGTAATCAATTAGCACCGATAGTTATTACTTAGTATCAATGGTGTCTCTAAGATTGCCGTCATGGCGCTCACTATTGGAATTGTTGGCCTGCCCAATGTGGGTAAGTCAACGCTCTTTAATGCATTAACTCGTAGCAATGTTTTGGCCGCAAATTATCCCTTTGCCACAATTGAACCCAATGTGGGTGTAGTTGGAGTGCCAGATCCACGTCTTGAGGTATTGGCGAAAATGTTCGGCTCCGAGCGCATCTTGCCCGCGACTGTTTCGTTTGTGGACATTGCCGGCATTGTTAAAGGCGCAAGTGAAGGTGCCGGACTTGGTAATAAGTTTCTGGCAAACATTCGTGAAGCGGATGCAATCTGCCAAGTGATTCGAGGTTTTGCGGATCCAGATGTCATTCACGTGGATGGTCGAATTTCACCTAAAGATGACATCGAAACAATCAATACCGAACTGATTTTGGCAGATCTACAAACTTTAGAAAAAGCTATTCCAAGATTACAAAAAGAAGCTCGGAATGATAAAAGTAAGCAATCAGCTCTGGAAGCAGCAGAAAAAGCTCAAGAGATATTAAATAATGGTAAAACTATATTTGCCTCAGGTGTTGATCGCGAACCATTACGCGAGCTATTTTTGCTAACTGCTAAACCATTCCTTTACGTTTTTAATGTTGATGACGCCGGCTTAATCGATGCCGCAGCAAAAGCTCAAATGCAAGAACTAGTTGCGCCGGCTGAAGCTATCTTTCTTGATGCCAGGTTAGAAACTGAGCTGCTGGAATTAAGTGACGAGGAAGCACTTGAGCTACTAAGAAGTGTTGGGCAAACCGAGTCTGGCCTTAGCACGCTGGCGCGAGTTGGATTTGCCACGCTTGGGCTGCAAACATACTTAACGGCAGGACCAAAAGAGGCCAGAGCTTGGACGATTCCGGTAGGTGCTACGGCACCGGAAGCGGCTGGGGTTATCCATACTGATTTTCAACGAGGATTCATCAAGGCTGAAGTTGTTAGCTTTGATGATTTAGTGAAGTCTGGGTCAATGGCAGAAGCAAAGTCCAAAGGTTTAGTGCGCACCGAAGGCAAGGAATACGTAATGGCCGATGGTGATGTGGTTGAATTCAGATTTAATGTTTAAAGTTGCTTGAACATATCTAATTCAGTTTTTAGCAGAGTTTCTGTAACTGAAACCTGCGGTGTCATATGCGTGACATTTGATAGTGGCAGGAATTGATGTTGCAATCCTAGATTTATCAGATGCGCTGAAAGTTGCAGGCTATGCGCGGCTAACACATTGTCATCAGCAAGGCCATGAATAATAAGTAATTTGCAAATTTGGTTCGGCGTTAAGGTGAGTAACGAGTTTCGATCATAAGTTGCCGGATCATTTGCCGGATGTCCTAAATATCGCTCGGTATACGCAGAGTCATAAAGTCGCCATTCGGTAACTGGCGCACCAGCAACTGCAACTTTGAAAATATCTGGTCGCATCATCGTGGCAAGGGCGCTTAGGTAACCACCAAATGACCAGCCACGAATTCCAACTCGATTTAAGTCAAGCATTCCAGGAAGTTCAGCAGCAGCTTGCTCAAGTGCAGCGAGCTGACAATCCAGCGAAGCAGTGAAATTCCGGACAATGGCATGTTCCCAATGGGTATTTACGCCCGGCGAGCCAAGACCATCTGAAACAATCACCGCAAATCCTTGATCGGCAAACCATTGATCTAGGGCATATTTGCGTTTAGTCGCTAGAACTAATTGGGCATGTGGTCCGCCATATGGCGACATAATGACTGGTAGCGGACCGGCAACTTGTTTTGGCAATAGCACAACCGTGCGATTTGTTGCGGTGTCAGTTAATCGCTTTAAATTAATAGCAAGGTTTGGCGCAAACGAATAATCTTCAACATTAAAGCGTTGTTCGCCATGGGTTACTTGATATTTTGGTTCATCATTGAAACTTGTTGTCATCACTACCTGAGTAGTTTCATTTCCAGCTAAGAAACTAGCGTAGAAATTGGCCTCAGTTATTGGCTCAATTCCGCTGTCAGAAACTTTAAGTATCTGGTTGTAAGCCGAATCCACCGTTGCTTCAATGAATGCTATTTCATTATTACTAAAGCCAATACTTCGGACATACCAGTTGGTCGCGGTTACTGGCTCACCGTTTCGATAAAGCCGACGTTGGTTACCAATAAAATCATCGCGAACATCCCAGCGGGTGAGCTCGTGACTTCGATGCAGTTTAGGAGAACTCTCTACCCAAGTTTGCTGTTGGAGAATCTCAATTATTCTGGCACCAGTACTTAGATCGAACTTCAAATGATGCAGTTGTTGTTGACTTCGATCCAACACAATCGCAAATACGCTCTGATTATCACTCCAGCCAGCCTGGGAGAGGTATGGGAAATTCTCGATATCCCATGAAATTGCTTGGGAGCCGGTGCGAGCTGAAAAAATTCGAAGTCCAATTCTTGGATTAGTACCACCAGCAAACGAAAACCGATGATCAGCGACCGGGTGAGTAGGCTGCGCTAGATCTGCGATTGAAATTTTCGGCACTAATTCATCGTTGTAATACTGAACTAATATTTTTTCACCGTCTGGTGAGAACCAAAAACCGTTGGCCCGGCCAAACTCTTCAGCACTCAAAAAGTCGGCTAAACTCCAAGTGTTACCGTCATTTGGGGTGATCTGGTAACCCAGGTGAAGCGCTTCGGTTGGGATAACCCAAAGCGAGCCGTTGCGAACGCAAGCAATTGTTAGCCCATCAGAACTAAGTTGCGGATCAAATACATCGGAATACTCGGCAATCTCGGCACGAACATCATCACCAACTCGAAGCAGAAACAAAGTTCCGTTTAAAGCAAAGGTAATTTCTAGTCCTGACTTGGAGGCCGAGTATGCGGTAATGCCCGCCCCAGATTCACGTAGTCGTTCTCGACGAGCTTTCTCTGCTGCCGGAAAATCCGCCTCAATTGCAACATCAGCTGGATTGAAAACAATTTTGATCTCACCAGTTGTTAGGTCAAGCAGCTTCAATTGCAGCACTGGATCAGTGGGACCAGTGCTTTGGAGGAAATACACGCCAGCATCAGTTACCGTGAAAGACCTTGGGGCACCATTTCGGAATCTGCCCGATGCGGCATATTGGCTAATGAAGTCTCGAGTTTGGGTCACGCCCATAAGGTAGCGGGAAAGTTGTGGGGTTGCCGTCAGGGTTGCGGGGAATAGGCTTGGGCTATGCCTTATGCCTCTTGGATAAGTTCAGTGGTGATTGCTGTTGCTACCAGCACAGTTGCGGTATTTCTCTCTTCGGTGGTTAACCAAGACATCCCAACCGGATCGATTCTGGCTGGCATTCTGATCATTATCGCCACTCGATACATTAGAAAAAAGCACAATTCTTTCTGGCAATCAACGTTGGTAATCATCTGTTGGGGGTTAATCACCTTTCGAGCAGCAACGCCGACTGCGATGGGCGATTTAATCTTGATTGAAGATGATCTCACCTGGTGGTATGTCGGGATTACTGGCGTTGCGGCGTTCGTTTCGTTGATAATTCCAACTAGAGCTTCGGTGGCAGAATCGCCCGACGAAGTTGCGTCCCAGAGCTAGCATCATTGACTTCATAACCTAGTTGATTTAGTTGACCTCGCAGCTGATCGCTGAGTTGCCAATTTTTTTCAGCGCGGGCTGCATCACGATCGCTTAATAGCTTTAGCGCTTCGGCTGATAGTTCCAGCTCAGTTGGAGCAAGATTGAGTTTGAGCAGATCCGCTGCGGTGGCAATCGCGTTCAGATCGGA
>JBJOHY010000021.1:0-8352 GCA_046047475.1 Actinomycetota bacterium
AGCAGTCTGATTGGTTTACGCAATACCCGTGCCCCTATAACCACCTCTAACCAAACGGTGCCAAGCACAATAAATAAGAGCACGAATAAGTAGGCGAAATTTGAGACCTGCACGGGTGAAACCTACTTTATCTGACCCAGATACTCATCTGCTGCAAGATCATTTCGCTCACCCCATAGCAGAACATCTGCTGCTGCTCGGGTGTGATCCTGGTCATGCCACTTTTGCTCCTCAACCTGCCAATTCATCATTTGAGCGGAGATTTGTTCACCATCGCGCTCCAGCACTCGCGCCAATCCCAGTTCTCGATCAACTTCAATCCAAATCACCAAACTCGCGAACTCTCGAATTTCTTCTGCCGCTGAGCCAACGCCTTCAATAATCAAAATGGATGGGTTTAACTCCTGCTCTTCATCCAATTGGTATGTGTGCCAGTTGAACTTCTTGAACCTAGCAATTGAACCGGCATAAATTGGCTTAAGAATCTCTTGAATGATCCGTTTCACGGTAGCTTTAGAAAGTGCCGTTTCCCAACCAAGATACACCTCGTCCATATGGACGACAGCAGCATTCAGCTCAGCCTGCAATTTCGCTGCCAACGTAGTTTTGCCGCTCCCTGCTGGCCCATCAATCAAAATTAAATGACAACCCCCGAGCCGGGCTGGCTTGGCTAATGCCAAGCCAGCTAGCTGAGTTACATTGAACTTAAGGTATTGCGCATCTTGCGCCATCGTGACCAACCTTGAACCGCCATAATCACTAGTAGCGCATAGAAAAGTGAAGTGAAGATTAGATCCTGTCTGGCGTAATGGACAGTTGCTACCAAATTAACGCCAATCCAGATTATCCAAGCATCCACCCGCTCTAATACCATCAGGACCTGTGCCACAACAGAGCCGATCAAGATTATTGAATCTAATTGAGTTGCAGCAGCACCTAGGTTATTTAGTAGTGGATTAAGTAACAGCCATGCGACAACAGCACTTGCCAACCAAATTAGCCGAGACTTGGTTTCGAGTAATTTTGGTTTCGCCCCTTGCGGCCCCCAACCAAACCAACCCCAAATCGCAGCTGCAATAAAAACTAGTTGCAGCGAAGCGGATGCTAATAAGTCGTACTCTAAGAATAGCCAGCCATAAAGAACAGAACCTAAAATCCAAAATGGCCAAGCCCATCGCGTACCAACAATTCCCAGGGCAATTCCAATTACTGATGCGATTACGGAAAGTATTTCCAATAATGTGACTTCATAACCCCAGGCAATAAATAGAACAGCCATAACACTCCTCCCGATTCGGCATTACCCGACTGGTCCTACGGTCGGCGAACTTTTCGCCCTCTCAGCCCGCAGTTACGCGGACTCCCGTGTGGTTAGCCATAGGCTACCGCGATGGTCACCAAATCGCACCCGTTATTGGCAAGTTTTGCCTTGATTATTGCCACCGCACTTTGGGGAAGTTCTTTTGCAATCACCCAAGTGGTTGTTACCCAGATGGACTTAATCTCTGGCATGTTTGCCCGGTCATTGATTGCGGTAACGATTTTATTTTTGATTCGACCAAAAAGTTTGATAAAGATAAATAAATCTGACTTCAAGAATGCCAGTGTTATCGGTATCTTTCTTGGTAGCGGTTACCTGTTACAAAGTTGGGGTCTGCAATACACCACTGCTACCGCATCCGGATTTATCGCTGGAATGTTTGTGGTATTCACACCGTTAGTTGGTGCTTTGATTTTTCGTGATCGAATTCGCGGCATTACCTGGCTTGCGATTTTAGTTGCTGTATTTGGTCTAGGAATTATGACGCTTCGTGGTGTTGGATTTGGCTTTGGTGAATCAATTACTTTAGTTACTGCCCTGATGTGGAGTTTACAGATCACATTCTTAAGTAGATGGGGCCGCCCTGAGATCGCCTGGGCTGTCACCACAATTCAGATGTTGGTGGTTGCTGTGATGTCTTTGGTTCTGGCTGCTGCACTTGGCACTTTGGAAATGCCACCTAACTCACTTTGGGATGAGCTGATTTATTTGGGGGCCGGCGCAGGTGCACTTGCGCTGCTTCTGCAAACTTGGGGGCAGGCTCAGGTTTCGGCAGTACGAGCAGCAATCATCTTTACGCTAGAGCCGGTTTGGGGTGCGATTTTTTCAGTAATAATCGTTTCAGATGTCATTACACCGCCAATCGCAATAGGTGGCGCCTTAATCATCTCAGCGATGCTTATCTCCGAATATGGGGCTTATCAGACTCGTGCCGCAGCAAAAGCTCCTTAACTGCTGAGCCATACGCATAGTTTCCAACTTCACCGCTGCTTGGTAGCACGCGATGACACGGCACAAATATAGGTAGGTTGTTTCTACCGCACGCGGTGCCAACGGCGCGATATGCATTTGGCCGTCCGACCCGATTTGCCAACTGCGCATAGCTGATTGTCTTACCAGGCTTGATCTGGGAAATGCCTCGCCACACTTTTATGGCAAAATCAGAACCGTGCTGCTGTGATTTGAGGTGCTGAACTAACTCGAAATCACGATCTTGATATGCAGTCAAGGCACTTTTTACCGGATTATTTGAGCCGAATCGCTTAATTGGTTTCGTAAGGTCTTTTCCAAGTTCAGTTAGTTCATTAAAACCACTACGAATAATTACTGGTGAATCATTTTGAATCTCAACAATCACTGAAAATTGCTGGTTTAGCAGTTTAAGACTGAAGCCAGCAAGCATTATCGTGCTTTTAGCATTTCCGAGACGCGAAATGCCAATTCCAAAGATTGGACTCTGTTTAACCGTGGATCGCAAGCAGTTTCATATCTGCTGGGCAAGTCTTGGTCCAACAACCCTTCCATGCCGCCCGTGCATTCAGTTACATCATCACCAGTAAGCTCAATATGGATGCCGCCAGGATGTGTATTGGTTGCGCGGCAAACATCAAAAAATCCAACTACCTCGCCGAGAACATCGCTGAATTCACGAGTTTTGTGTCCCGTAGTTGCTGTACGAGTGTTTCCATGCATCGGATCGCAAACCCATAGAGGTAAATGTCCGCTCTTGAATGAAGCGGTCATAAGAGGCGGCAATTTCTCTTTAATCTTGTCTACACCCATTCGTGAGATGAAAGTTACACGGCCTGCAGACTTTTCTGGATCCAACTTTTCCAGAATTGCTTGAATCTCATCAACTGTAGTTTTCGGTCCAATCTTGACACCAATTGGATTTGAAATTCGTGAAGCAAAATCTAAATGTGCACCATCAAGTTGCCTTGTGCGATCTCCGATCCAAAGAAAGTGAGCGCTCACGTCATAAAGTTTTCCAGTTCTAGAATCAACTCTGGTTAATGGCTTTTCATAATCAAGCACGAGCGCTTCATGACTTGAGTAAAAATCAACCGTTCTAAATTCGGCTGGATCAATCCCGCAAGCTTCCATAAATGCTAACGCGCGGTCAATATCGCTAGCCAATAATTCGTATTTTTCACCAGTCTTAGTTTCTTTGACAAAGTCTTGATTCCAAGAATGGACCTGACGAAGATCAGCATATCCGCCTTGGGTAAATGCCCGAACTAAATTCAATGTAGCACTTGATGCATGGTAAGCCCGAACCATCCGCCACGGATCTGGTGTTCTTGCAGCGTCAGTAAATTCCACATCATTAACTGCATCACCGCGATATACCGGCAAAGTCACCCCACCTGCAGTTTCAGTTTCGCCAGATCTTGGCTTGAAATACTGACCTGCAATTCGCCCAATCTTTATTACTGGCAAAGTTGAGCCATAAGTGAGAACTACTGCCATTTGCAGCACGGTGCGAAGCCGGCCACGAATCGAATCGGCAGTGTTGTGCTTAAACGTCTCTGCACAGTCACCAGCGGTCAATACGAATGCACCACCGTGTGCTGCCCGAGCCAGCGCATTTCGCAGTTGATCTGCTTCGCCCGCAAATATCAACGGCGGAAGCGAGGCAAGTTCTGCCCTTGCCTTCTCTAATTCAACTGAATCTGGCCAACTTGGCTGCTGGGCTGCTGGCAATTGTGGCCATTGGATTGGTGACATGCGCTAAGCGTATTGGTTGGGTAAGTGCGTCAGTTATAAGGGCGACGCTTCATCATCACTGAGCGAATCGGACCATTCTTCAGTTCTGCCACGCCGCTTGTCGATCAGGCGCGCTATGCCAATGGCTGAGAAAACCAAAATCAACATAGGCCCTGCCAGCAACATCATATTTAGCGGATCACCGGTTGGGGTGGCCACGGCACCAAAGACCACCACGATCATGATGATTTGCCGCCACCATTTCATCATGGTGTAGCCAGACACTACATTTGCCAAACTCAGCATCACGATTACCACTGGGGCTAAGAAGCCCAGCCCAAAAACAATCAGAGTGCGCAAGAAGAAGTTCAGATATCTATCAACAGGAAGTAAATTTGAAACTCCTTGTGGCGTGAAACCTAAAAGCAAGTCCATTGCTACTGGTAAAACCGAGTAAGCCAATGCAACGCCACCAAAAAACAGCGGAATTGAAGTGAACATAAAAATTAGCCCGTAACGTCGCTCATTTCGCTTAAGGCCAGGTGTGATAAATCGCCATAGATGCCAGAGCCAGATCGGTGCAGTGACGATTAACGCAAAGGTGGCTGAAACTTTTAGTTGCAACGTGAAGGCATCGGCTACGCCAGATAGTACTAGCCCAATCTCTCTGCCTTCAGCCGCAGCATCTGCAATGGCAAAATCAATTGGGCGCTTTAATAGTGAAAATGTAAAGTCATACATAAACCAACCAGCAAAAGTTGCCACGACCAAAAACATAACTACCTGAAATAAGCGATTACGCAACTCTCGAAGATGCTCGATTAGCGTCATCTCCGCATTAGGGTCACGCTTACGCTGCCCGAATCTACGCATAGTATTTAAAGCCGGGTCAGTTATGGCTTAGCGTCAGTGTTCTTGTCGTCTTCTAATTCTGCGTTGTCTTGAGCTTTAACTTCAGCTTTGAAGATTCGCAGCGAACGTCCTAATCCCCGTGCTGCATCAGGCAGCTTTTTCGCTCCAAATAACAAGACCAGAACCACCAGCAAAATGATTAGTTCGGTAGGTTTCAAATTTGGCATATCTGCCTCCTCTTTCTAAGTGACAAGAATAAGGGGTTTTCGTCCTAAGTTGCACTCAGGGCTCAGACGTCGTGTTCGCGGCGAAATCTAATTTGTCCAAATTTACAGCAACCAACCTGTTCAAGAACAGGGTCAGGCTTCTTCTTTGCCCTTGTTTCGCTTCTCAATTGCTAACAATCTTCGAGCTTCTTCAGCGTACATATCCACGTATTGCTGATCGCTTAGTTCTCGAATGTTCTTCATAATCTCATCAGTTACCGCCCGCAGGGTGTCGCGGTCATTGCTCATCTCGTGTAGATGAGAAAAATCTAGCGGCCTTCCAATCTTGATGCCAACGCGTCCCAACTTTGGAATGTTTCGTTCTGGTGGCTGGATATCGCGCGTACCATGCAAGCCAATTGGGATTACAGGCACTTTATTTTCCAGCGCAAGCCGAGCAACTCCCGTTCGTCCTTTATATAGCTTGCCCGTTGGTGAGCGAGTTCCCTCTGGATAAAGCGCGATTAAACCACCATTCTGCAATACCTTGGTGGCCGCAGTTAGTGCATTTGAAGCTCGGGCTGTTCCTCGTTCCACCGGAATTTGACCTGCGCTGCGGAAGAAAGTTCGAGTCAACAAACCCTTTAATCCTTTTCCTTCGAAATATTCCGCTTTGGCCAAGAACGTAACCCGACGGGAAGTTGCTAGCGGTACCACAATGGAATCGATAAATGAAAGGTGATTTGGTGCGAGAATGGCAGCACCAGTTTTTGGGATGTTCTCAGCACCCTCAATCCACGGGGTATACAGCACATTCACTAGCGGACCTAGGCTGCCATAGCGAAGTAGCCAATATATCGGGGTCTCTAACCGCTCATCATCAATCGCCATATGCAAAAACTAGAGCCTGCATGGGCTGACAACTCAATAGCCCCCGCTCTAACATCAATCCAGTGAGAGAAATCGGGGGAAAAATGAATCCATTAGATCCATTAAGCATTCGATCGGATTCCGAGATCGGCGTATTGCTGCTGCATGGATTTACTGGATCTCCCGCCGCCATGCGGCCATGGGCAGAGCGGCTTGGGTCAGCTGGTTTCGGGGTAGAGCTGCCAGCCCTACCAGGACATGCCACATCTTGGCAGGATCTAAATCGAACCACCTGGCATCAGTGGTATGCCGCCGCACAAATCTCCTATCTCAAGCTAGCAAAAGAACATCCAAAGGTTTTTATTGCAGGACTTTCCATGGGCGGAGCTTTAGCGCTTCGCCTCGCCCAGCATCAGAATTCCGTTGCTGGCCTGTTGCTGGTAAATCCGGCCTTGCAAGCAAAAAACAAACTCTTAAAACTGGCACCAGTGATTGGAAAATTACTGCCAAGTGTGCCGGCAGTTGGTAATGACATTGCTAAACCAAACACCACGGAACATTCATATGATCGAACTCCGGTTCGAGCAGCCGGATCAATGTTGGACCTGTGGCAAGATGTAAAGCGCGGACTGCATTTAGTAACGGCACCGACCCAAATCTTTACCAGTATTAATGATCACATCGTTCCAATTAGCAGCTCAAGGCTGATTTATGAATCAATCTCTACTTCGATTGCACATCGTGAACAGGTGATGTTAACTGAGTCATATCACGTAGCGACGCTTGATGTTGAAAATGAGATTATCTTTGATAAATCCATTGAGTTTATCTCTGAAAAATCTGCGTTGAATTAGCGCAGTAAGTCTTTTCGAGCTAGTACGACAGCATCGACGGTTGCTGCAGTAACTAAATCAGGGCCAGTCAAAACTGGGTTACCATTTCCTACTCTGCCAGCAGTAGTTAGGAATGTTCCTAACATATCTACCGCGTAACGAGCCTGCATTGCTTCCTGATCATCGGTCATAAACAAAATATTTCCATTGCGTAACTCGTTCTCGAGCGTAGGTGAATATCCGAGTACGCCAACGGTTAACTCACGAACAATGTTTTCTCGCGCTTTATTGAAGGTTGAGATCAATTTTGGATTTGCCAACAGAATTGAATCAACGCTCTTATCGCTTGCTATAGCCTTTCTGATATTTTCCGGTGCCGCTTTTGCCGAAACCTTCACTGATATAACTGAGGAGCTCTCCAGAATTTCACCTGCTGCTTGACATAGCACCACTTCTCGACTCTTGGATGCGCTGGTGGAAGTGATGCACAACAGAGTTTTTTTATTAGCAGCTTTAAATCTGGAACCAACTGCGTTTCCAGTGCCAGAATCGGTTACCCCAACAAACCCAAGAGCGCCAAACGGCAATGCCGCTGCCGCGTTATCCCCAATACCAACAGTTGGAATGCCAGCTGCTGAAACCTTGGAGAGTGCTTTACCCATTTTGGCGCTCTGCGAAGCGACAATCGCCCCGCCAATTTCGGGTTGATCAGTCAGAGCCCGCAATTGCTTTAAAGCATCCGTGGCGGAACTAGGAACTGAGATTTCAATCTTAAAATCAAATCGCTCTGCCGCCTGCTTAGCTGCTGCTTCCATTGCTAACACTGTGCGTGGATCTTCATTTGGCTGAGTGAGGATATGCACCGTTTTCCCCAGTGCCACCTCTTCTGTAGGCAACGTCTCAGTTTGAATGCTCAACACATCAGCATCATTTGCGCAACCAGCAAGCAACAAGGCTGAGATCAGGAAAATTAATCTTTTCATCTTCGCACCAAGTCTGCCACACCCACCATTCCAGCATCATTTCCTAGGCTGGCAGAAACGATTTTCGCAATTGGGCGGTGGTCTCGCGACGATAGCCGCTGCTCAAATGCTTCACGTGCTGGCTGCAAAATTAAATCACCTGCATCGCCTCCGCCGCCGCCTACCACAAAAATTTCTGGATCCAATACTGCAGCCAACGCTGCCATGCCATACCCAAGCCACTTACCTGCTTCAGCCAGAATAGAAATTGAAGCAGGATCGCCTTCCGCAGCTGCTGCGGTAACCATTGGTCCGGTCAATTGATTTGGATCACCACTACATGCCTTAAGCAACATTGCTGCACCTGGACTTCCGCTGACCACAAATGATCTAGCATTTCTGGTTAATGCTTGACCACTTGCGTATTGCTCCAGACAGCCCCGTTGGCCACAACCGCAAAGTTGTCCATCAGGCTTAATCACCATATGTCCAGCTTCACCAGCCATACCAAATCCGCCAATGATCAATTGGTTCTCGATTACGATGCCGGAACCAAGTCCGGTTCCAACTGTCAACATCACCATATTGGATGCCGCTTTTCC
>JBJOHY010000022.1:0-3044 GCA_046047475.1 Actinomycetota bacterium
TGGTGGCTGCCCAGGTCGATAAAGTAGTAAAACAGCTGCCGATGAAGTTAGAGACGGTTGTTGGTGATCGCGGCTATCGCTTATCTGGTGGTGAGAAGCAACGGCTGGCTATCGCTCGACTGCTACTAAAGCAGCCAGAGATTGTGATTTTGGATGAGGCAACTGCTCACCTAGATAGTGAGAATGAAGTAGCGGTTCAAAAGGCTCTCGAAGTAGCTCTTAGTAACCGTACCTCAATTGTGATTGCGCACCGGCTTTCAACAATTAGAAAAGCAGACTTGCTGTTAGTGCTAGCGCAAGGACGAATAGTGCAGCGCGGTACTCATGATGAATTGATTCAGATCTCAGGACTATACCGAGATCTGCACGAAAAACAATTCTCTGAATAGCAATCTAGCTCTTCACTGAAAATCCGCTTGGGTTTCCTTTGTCTATTGTGATTACTAGGTGTTCAGCGGTGGAGTTTCGCACTAACTCGAAAATTTGTTCGGCATTCCAGGTAGACTCACTTGCATTCAAATCTTCCCAGACTTGAATGCGTCCGCCAGTAAGTTGATGTAGGTCGCGACGAAGTGTTTCGTCTCGTGGCCCAATAAGGGTAATTAACTTTGGTCCGACCTTTTCTGCCAAGGCAATCTCACGATCATTTGTGTAGATATTCCAGTGGTAGGCAGTGATCAAAATGGTGCCAAGCAAAATACTTACTGGGTATCTAATCTCCCGGATAAGATCGCTAACTGGATTTGAGGCAAATACAGATTCAAATAGAATGAATGTTGCAGTCAACATGTTTCCAACTGCCAACACACCCCCAGCGCCAAATAGTAAGAACAGATAGATCTTTCTAACGCCAGATCCGGCTTCAAGTTCTGGCTGACGACGCATATTTAGTTGGATGCGATGCCAATATAGATACCAAATTGGAGCACCAACTAGTAGTAACGTTACGGCGGCCAATAAAGTATTGACTGCGCTAGTCCTGCCAACGATCACATTTGATGCAATGGCATCAAAAATGGTAACAATAATTAGAACAAGTCCCACGGTGCTAGCAACTAGCGAAATTCCGGAAATAAGGTATTCATAGATTCGTTGCACATCGTTACGGATTGCAGTTCTGGTTGTCGCGGCAAAATGATTGTGATACCAAAGTAAAATCAATCCGGCGAATACTGCGCCGATCGCAGTTGGCGCAGATCTAAAGTGCAGTGCTGCGCTTTCCGCGACTGGATCACCCAAGAACCAAACCAGAACTCGATAAAAAATCGTGCTAGCTGAAACAATTGCAGTGATCAGACCGCCGGCAACTCCAGGGATCAGTACATAGCCCAGCCAAAGCACATCTTTCGTGGAGTTCATCGAGAGTTTTACCCAATACAGCAGCCAAACCGGTGCGCCAATAAGCAGCAAAATCGCACCAGACTTAATCAAATCAGGCGACTGAACTAACACGTCTTTTCCGCTAATACCAATTAGGTTCCGAGCTATTCCCGCAATAACCATGCCAAGGCCAACTACTGAAGTTATAAGTCCGATTAGCGAGTTAAATAGGAACAGAAACTTACTTCGATTTATCGGAGTCAACTTTAGGTTTAGCTGAAAATGTAAATACCAGATAACAGACCAAATCAAACTCTGCGAGATCGAATAGCTACTAAAGTCCTCTAGGCTAAAAGCCCAAGCCAACAGCGTTGCCACACCAATCATCAACGTGGCTAGTGCGGCAACCGTCATAAACAAGAAATATGCAGCCCACCCAAATGAACTGGTTTCAGTCTTATCAGATTTCACCGTGCGTTTTGTCCAGTTGGCTACGCCAAGTAGCACTGGGACGCCAACGAGTGCGAAAGAAGTATTTCGAGCCAGCGATACTTGATCAGCGGCTACCAAAGTTGCCGGGCTAATCAACCTGTCCAATAAACCAGCAAGACCTATACCTACCACCACAACTAGAGCAAATAGCAACGAATACTGAAAAAACCTTCTGACAGAATGACCTGTTGATGCCGATGGCTGTTGATGTCCAGATATCGCTCTAACTATCAAGAAAACTCCACCAGCCATAATCGCAAGTATCCCGAGGCTAACAATCATTTGGAGATCACCCCACAGTCATAGACCGGCCAGGGAATTCCAGTAATCAGCCAGCTCTCTCCAGACTCTTCCAATCGATATACATGATTCTCGACATATGGCGTGCTAAATAAATCTGAACTGCCAAACTCAACCGCCACTTCAACTCGTGCCGTATTTTTGTCACCAGCTATTACGTTTGTTTCTACCTCAACAAGATTGATGCTGGCGTTCTGATCGGTCCAAGCCCGATCTAGATGTGTCACATTGCATGGACTAGATGGAGCCAAATACGAGTAGGCAGAGTCGGTGTCACCATCAAACATCGCTTGCAAGTATTGCTGCACAACCCATTCTGGCGAGTCAATTTGTAATTCCGAGGAGCCGCTCCGATTATCGGTTAAAACCGTGATCAGTGCTAACGCAGAGATGATGGAAATCAGAATCAAAACTGCGCGATTTTGATAGTTTTTCACACCACCATCCTACTCAATTACCCAAGAATCTCCAATAAACTTTTCAGTTTAAGGAGTGAAAAGTTTATCTACAACAAAAGTAAATTGCCGATAACTTATTCAATCCAAGAGACTTGCTAATTAAGCCTAGCTACGCCCTGCCCTTGATCATGAAGTTCCAGTAAAGTATTGGCAATCCATGTTTCTTTACCATGTACATGTCGTATCGCTCTTTTGTCATATCCAATACCGGGAAAGTTGGCGTACGTTTTAATTCATAATTAAACTCTGCCATTACACACTTATTGACTCCAGTAATTAATGGACACGAGGCATAACCATCGTAAGACTTAACAAGTTCTTGTGATTTCATCGCAGCTAAAAGATTTTTGACTAAAACTGGTGCCTGCTTTCGCACCGCAGCGCCAGTCTTTGAGTTTGGCGTATTGGTGCAATCACCTAAACCAAAAATATTCGGGTACCTAACGTGTTGCAAAGAGTGCTTATCGACTTCCA
>JBJOHY010000023.1:0-6229 GCA_046047475.1 Actinomycetota bacterium
CAATTGCTTCAGTTGGCGTCCCGGCTTATGTTTTAATCACTAGGTTTATTGCAGTTAGTGCTGATATAGATGTGGCGAATTTGGCAGCTGCCGCAGTTGCAACTCTTTCTGCGGCGCTGGCAGGTGCGGTGCTCGCAATGGTTTTTGCCATCCCGTTAGGTGTCTTAGCGGCTAGATACAAATCAAGACTTTCAAGTTTTGCTGAATATTCAATCCTGTTAACGCACGCCTTGCCTGGTGTGGTAATTGGTCTTGCGCTTGTTGCACTCGGCTCACGGCTCGGGTTTTTGTACCAGACGCTGCCGTTGTTGGCATTTAGTTATGCGGTGCTATTTTTAGCAAAAGCAGTTGGCACTACTAGAAGCAGCATTGCTCGAATTCCGCGAATTTATGATGATGTGTCCCGCTCCCTTGGCTATTCCAATTGGCAGACCATCAGAAAAGTGACCATCCCTATTGCAGCGCCAGGTGTGATTACTGGATTCTTATTGGTGCTGTTAACCGCGATGAAAGAACTGCCAGCAACTTTGATGCTGCGCCCAACCGGTTTTGACACGTTAGCTATTGAAATCTGGACTAAGACAGCAATTAGCCAATATGGCCAGGCCGCGCCATATGCGTTGCTGCTGGTGGTAATCGCTGCTATCCCCACTTATTTGCTATCTAGACCCGACCGAGCGTCAACTGATGAAGCACGAGAAAATAGTGTCCTATGACCTCGCTAAAAATTGATGGCCTAACTGTCACCTATGCCAACCGACCTGTGCTGAATGAACTTTCACTGCATGTCGAAAGCGGCGCGTTTGCGGCAGTCTTAGGCCCATCTGGTTGCGGCAAAACCACGTTGCTTCGAGCCATTGCTGGTTTTATTGCTCCCTTTAGTGGCACGATTAGATTTGGTGATCAACTAGTTAGCGTTTCCTCAATTGTGGTGCCACCTGAGCGACGCAAAGTAGGTTATGTCGCACAAGAAGGTGCGCTATTTCCACACTTAACGGTTGCTGAAAATATTGCATTTGGAATTACGGATAACAAAATAAAATCAGAATTGGTCGCTGAGTTATTAGATTTAATTGGGATGAGCAAATTTGCTAAACGTATGCCAAGTGAGTTATCCGGGGGTCAGCAGACTCGCGTTGCACTTGCCCGTGCGTTAGCACCAGAGCCAAAAGTTATGTTGCTCGATGAACCATTTAGTGCATTAGATGCTGCGCTAAGAGATGAGCTGCGAGAAGAAGTGTCGGAGCTGTTAAAGCAGCGAAAGACCACCACGCTGATGGTGACGCATGATCGAGAAGAAGCTTTAGTTACGGCAGACTTAGTTGCGCTAATGCGTCGCGGCCAGATTGTGCAGACCGGATCACCAGCGGAAGTTTATGAAGCACCGGTATCGCCGGAAGTTGCGATCTCAACTGGGGATGTATTGCTGTTAGATTCGACGAAAGATGATTCTGGCAAGATCAATTCAGTTTTAACTCCGACAACTCTGGATCAAACTGCGGTTTCAGGGAAGTTAGTTATTCGCCCCGAAGAGATCCGAATCATCCCCGCCGGCAGCGGAATTACGGCCAAAGTGATTGACCTGGATTACTACGGACATGATGCAGTAGTTCATCTAGAAGCGGCTGGGGCTCGGATAAATGTCCGAATTAGTGGGGATTTGAAAGTTAAAGTTGGTGATCAAGTGGGACTTGAGCACCACGGCCCAATTAGGTGGTTTCCCAACTAAATAAGTTGAGCGGTTTGAACTAAAGTACCGCTGTGATTAGGGCTGATGGCCGGTTAGGCCACGAGTTAAGTCCAGAAGAACACCTGCCACAAGATGCTTGCGGCGTATTTGGCATTTATGCCCCCAATGAAGATGTTGCACGATTAACTTATTTTGGACTGTACGCGCTGCAGCACCGCGGCACCGAATCGGCTGGCATTGCCGTATCTGATGGTGAAGCGATTATGGTCTATAAAGATATGGGGTTAGTTGCGCAGGTATTTAACGATTCCGCTCTTGATTCGCTAAAAGGCAAGATCGCCGTAGGTCATACTCGCTATTCCACAACCGGTGCGACCAATTGGGACAACGCGCAACCAACATTTCATGTTGGCCAGAATCGTCAGATCGCGCTAGGCCATAACGGCAACTTAATGGATGTAAACAAACTTCATGAAAAACTTCATAGTGGCCGAGTGCTAACTGGCAAAGGAATTCGCGGCACTAGTGATACTGAATTAGTTGCAGCATTGATCGCATCTAATCCCGCAGATAGCACTGTTGCCGCACTAAAAGAAGAGTTAATTGAGCTTAAAGGTGCTTACTCATTTGTGCTAACTGATGCAAAAAGTTTAATTGGTGCTCGCGATCCGCAGGGAATTCGACCATTAGTAATTGGTCAGTTAAACGACGGCTGGGTAATTACTTCGGAAACTGCTGCCTTAGACATTGTTGGTGCTAAATATCTGCGCGATGTTGAGCCTGGTGAAATCGTAGTAATTGATGAAACTGGCATGTCCAGTCATACTTTTGCACCAAGCAAGCCAGCGCATTGCTTATTTGAATACGTTTATCTGGCAAGGCCTGACACTGTGCTAACTGGTAGAAGTGTTCATGCCACTCGAGTTGAGATTGGTCGCAAACTTGCCCAAGAGCATCCAGCGCCAGCCGATTTAGTGATTCCAGTGCCAGATTCTGGTACACCAGCGGCGGTTGGTTATGCCCAAGCATCAGGTATTCCATTTGCCCAAGGGCTAATTAAGAATGCTTATGTCGGTCGAACCTTTATTCAACCAACTCAGACGATTCGCCAGCTAGGTATTCGTATGAAACTTAATCCATTAAAGGAAGTTATCTCTGGTCGCCGACTTGTTGTAGTGGATGATTCAATTGTGCGGGGCAACACCCAGCGTGCAATTGTGAAGATGCTTAAAGATGCTGGCGCGTTAGAAGTGCATGTGAGGATCTCTTCCCCGCCGGTGTTATGGCCATGTTTTTATGGCATAGATTTTGCGCAGAAGGAAGAGTTAATTGCGGATGGCAAAACCATTGAGCAGATCCGCGAATCAATCGGCGCAGATTCATTAGGTTTTGCTTCGCTTGAGTTATTAACCGCAGCAACTAAGTTGCCAAGTGAGAATTTGTGTCGTGCTTGCTTTGATGGAAAATATCCAATTGAAGTTGCCGATGATGTGAAGCGCGGCAAATTACATCGCGAACTACCGATGCTAAATGGCTGATTACCAATCTGCTGGCGTGGATGTTGAAGCCGGCGAAAAAGCAGTTGCTTTAATGAAGCAAGCAGTGCTAGCTGCCCAGCGAGCTGAAACTGTGGGGGATTTTGGCGGCTTTGCCGGGCTATTTGACGCAACAAGACTAAAAAATTATCAAAAACCGTATTTGGTAACTGGCACCGATGGTGTTGGCACCAAGATTCAGATCGCCAAAGCATTAGGTAAGCACGACACTATTGGAATTGATCTAGTTGCAATGGTGGTAGATGACATTGTGACCGTTGGCGCCGAACCATTATTTATTACTGACTACATTGCCACTGGCAAAGTAGTCCCAGAATTAATTGCCGAGATTGTGACTGGAATTGCTGCTGGCGCAAAGTTAGCCAATGTTTCGCTGTTAGGTGGCGAAACCGCAGAGCATCCCGGCGTGATGGCAGCAGATGAATATGATCTTGCTTGCGCTGGAACTGGCGTAGTTGAAGCTGATCAAATGCTTGGTGCAGACCGGGTGCAAATTGGCGATGTGGTGCTTGCTATTGGGTCAACTGGACTGCATTCCAATGGTTATTCATTAGTGCGCAAAATCATTGCGGAGAAAAATCTAAACCTTGCAACTATGGTGCCAGATTTTGGGAAAACGCTCGGTGAAGAACTCCTTACCCCAACCGATATCTACTGTGTTGATCTGCTGCGAGTAATGCAACTAGCGCCTAACGCAATTCATGCAATTTCACACGTTACTGGTGGTGGAATTGCAGCAAACTTAGCTAGAGTTTTACCGATAAATGCACATGTTGATCTAGATCGATCTAGTTGGCAACCACCTGCAGTGTTTGAATACTTAGCGAGAAAGAATAATTCAGAGTTAACTGCGTTCGAAACCACTTTTAATCTTGGCATTGGCATGCTGCTCATTGTTGCGGCAGATCAGGTAAGTGAAGTAAAACAAGCAATAACGAAATCTGGCCGTGATGCTTGGGTAGCAGGGGAAGTTACAGATCGACGCAATCAAATTTCTGATGCTGCGCCTAAAGGTGGCGTTGGTGGTTCAGTTAATCTTGTGAATAAATTCGCTTAGTCTTCGTCTTCTTCGTCATCGTCGTAATCAGCATATTTAGCTGCTAAATCCGCATACTGATCATCGCCGCGTTCACTGGCAAGTTCTTGTTGCAATTTATCTAGATCAGGATCAAATGAGTGATATTTAAGTTCTCGGGCAACTTTCGTCTGTTTTGCCTTTTTTCGGCCACGACCCATGCGCGTGCCCCCCAGATAATTTAGTGAATTTTCTCAGGGGCAGAGTTTAGTGGAGGGATTCACAGAATTAGAAGGGTGACTTTTGTCCGATTCTTTGAGAGGGTGGAACCTGGAGGTAATCGAATGAGTAATCATGACGAGTTGCTGACCCCAGGTCAGGTGGCCAAGCTGTTTGCAGTTGACCCCAAAACCGTTTCACGGTGGGCAAACGCCGGCAAGATCAGCTCAGTAAAAACCCTCGGCGGCCACCGCCGGTTTCGGGCTGTGGAGATTAGAGCCATGTTGGCCGCGAACCAACACTCAGATCTGGACGATATGCGCTAACTTACGCTACCGTAACCTACGGTACCGTAAGTTAGGAACAGGTTGAATAACTCGCTTGGCCTGCCGGTTGTAATTCAAGGTGGGATGGGAGTCGCAGTCTCTGGCTGGGAGCTCGCCCACACCGTGGCATCGCATGGCCAGTTAGGCGTAGTTAGCGGAACCGCATTAGACACCGTGGTTGCTCGCCGATTACAAAACGGCGATCCGGGCGGCCATATGCGGCGAGCATTGGCGCATTTTCCATATCCGCAAGTCACCGAAAAACTTCTTGCCGCTTGGTACCTGCCCGAAGGTCGAAACGGTAAGCCATATCGACCAATGCATCGAATTAGTTTGAAATCAAACGTGGAACACGATCAATTAGTTGCTGCAGCTAACTTTGCCGAAGTTTGGTTAGCAAAACTATCGGGTGGCAAAGTTGGGATTAACTTTTTAGAAAAACTACAAACTGCAACACCAGCCGCGCTTTATGGTGCGATGTTGGCAGAAGTCGATGTGGTGTTGATGGGAGCTGGCATTCCGCGCGAGATTCCACAATTAATTCGCGATTTTGCTGATGGTTCAGTTGGTTCGCTAACAGTTGATGCGGATCGACCAAATGATGTTGCCGCACCAAAATTAAGTTTTGATCCAGTTGCTGCGTTTGGCGCGGCACCAAAGTTAAAGGCACCAAAGTTTTTAGCGATTGTGACCGCTGAGGTGCTCGCTAATTATTTGGCTCGAAGTGAGATTACTCGCCCAGATGGATTTGTGGTCGAGCATTGGATGGCAGGTGGACACAATGCACCGCCAAGAAAACTTCAAGACACTGAATCTGGTTTTGGTCCGCTGGATGAAGTTAACTTAGAAAAGATGCGTGCGGTTGGTTTACCGTTTTGGTTAGCGGGTGGCAGAGCAACTGCTGCAGCAGTTAAAGATGCGATAGATCATGGTGCTGCTGGCGTTCAAGTTGGCTCGCTGTTTGCGTTATCTAATGAATCCGGCATGCGAGATGATTTAAGACAACAGATGTTGCAAGCGGCGCGAGAGAAGAAACTAAAAGTGAGAACTGATCATCGCGCCAGCCCTACTGGTTTTCCGTTTAAAGTCGTTGAGCTACCTGGCACGGTTGGGATGGCAGAAACTTTTGAAGCAAGACCAAAACTTTGTGACTTGGGTTATTTAAGATCAAACACTATTACCGATGAAGGTAAAGTGATTTCAAAATGTGCATCCGAACCGGAGAAACCATTTTTACGCAAAGGTGGCGATGAAGCCGAGATTGCAGGTCGAATCTGTTTGTGTAATGGCTTACTAGCCACAATTGGGCTCGGTCAAGAACGCGCTGATGGCTATCATGAAGCACCGCTCTTAACTTTAGGTGCAACAACAAGTGATGTTGAGAATATGTTGCAACTGCATCCAGATGGCTGGAGCGCTAAAG